>CAZOAK010000001.1:0-12718 GCA_964577785.1 uncultured Candidatus Saccharibacteria bacterium
ACTCAGACAGAATTAAATAATCTAATTGGTTCACTAGAGACTTCTTACAACAACACCTGTCCATCTACTGAAACTTCTTGTACTAACCTTGAAGACGATGACAAGGATGGTGCGGTAGATTGTGGTGATGGGGATTGTTCGAGTGATAGTGCGTGTCAAGGTAATACTACGGTTACGGATAGTAATTCTGGAAACCCTGATTCTGTAAATACCGATCCAAATAATAGTGCTTCTGATAATAATGATAATATAACAGATTATGCTGATGCTAACGGCAATATAACTGATTATGTAGATGACTTCGATTATTTTTGTGGAAATGGTGTGACTGAATATCCAGAAGAGTGTGATGATGGTAATTCGAACCAAGGAGATGGATGTTATGATTGTATGACTGAAACATATGAGAGTGCATTACCTGCGGATGGTGGTGAAAATCCATATGAAGGTGTAACAGACGATGTTAAATCCGGTTTTCAAACTAGGGGGCAGTTAGAGGGTGGAAATGTGGAAATGGGTGGGGAGAGTAATAGTTTATAGATTATAATTTGTGGTATGTTGGATTTTCCAAAACAGCACCAAGGCAAAGCCTTGGTGCTGTTAGATTTTAGATTGCTCGTGGGGTATAATTCACCACATGTCACAACTACCTGATAAATATAACGCTATATGGGTATCCCATTCCTCAATGGGGGATTTTCTTAAATGCCCAAGACTTTATTATCTCCATAATATGTACAAGGATCCAGAGACCAAAAACAAAATCTCGATTGTCAGTCCCCACATGTCTTTGGGTATTGCAGTGCATGAAGTCTTAGAAGGATTAGGTGATTTTAAATCAGAAGTTCGGATGGATAGAGATCTACTAAAAACTTATGAAGAAGCGTGGGTCAAGGTTACAGGAATAAGAGGAGGATTTAAAACTCCTGAAGAAGAAAAAGAATTTAAGGAAAGGGGAATAAAAATGCTAGAAAATGTAACGAAGGATCCGAGATTTTTGCCGAACAAAATAATAAAGCTCAAGCGGGAGACGATGAACCCCAATTTTTTAATTGATACTGATAAGAATATAATTTTAAATGGACTTATAGATTGGATAGAATATTTACCAGAGACGGATTCACTTCATATTGTAGATTTCAAAACTGGTAAGAGAGAAGAGGATGGAGAATCACTTCAGCTTCCGATATATCTTTTACTTTGCAATGCTTTACAGAAACGTCCTGTTACTAAAGCGAGCTACTGGTATCTGGAGAACGATAAAATAGTAGAAAAAGAATTGCCAAATCTCGAAAAAGCAAAAACAGATGTTCTGGCAGTCGCTCATAAAGTAGCGGATGCTAGAACAAAAGGAGAATTCAAATGTCCAAACGGAGATGCTGGTTGTTTCAATTGTCTTCCGTATGAAAAAATCTTGAAAAAAGATCCAAGTTATAAATATGTGGGAGTTGGAGGATTCAAGCAGGATTTGTATGTGCAGAGCACATAAATTAACCAAGTTTCAAGTCACAAGTATTCAATTTGAAATATGAATAAAATTATAAGCAAACAATTTATTAATTAGGCAAATTTAATTATCAAAAATTCACTTTTGAAAGTATCTAATTTATTGAAACTTGAATAATTGAATATTGAATAATTTATCAGCATGACCCAACCCGAAGCGCTCGACATTCTAAAAACTGGTGCCAATGTATTTCTCACAGGAGAACCTGGGGCTGGTAAAACGCACACTATAAATACGTATGTAAATTATTTGCGCGAACATTCTATCGAGCCTGCTATTACTGCTTCAACTGGGATTGCATCCACTCATATTGGAGGTTCTACTATTCATTCATGGGCGGGGATTGGTATTAGAGAAACTCTAACAGAGTATGATCTGGATGTGATTTCTCAAAACAAAACTCTTCATTCTCGAATTAGTAAAACCAAAGTTCTAATAATAGACGAGATATCAATGCTCTCGGCTCGCACATTCGCCATGGTGGATATGGTCTGTAGGGTAGTTAGAGGCAATAGCGAGCCATTTGGGGGGATGCAAGTCATTTGCGTTGGTGACTTTTTTCAGCTCCCTCCTGTGTCGCGTAAAGAACGACAACAATTCGCATTTGAATCCAAAGTTTGGGAAGAATTAAAATTTATTACCTGCTATTTGGATTCACAATACCGCCAGGATGATGAAACATATTTGCGTATACTTAATGCCATAAGGCGTGATGAATTTAATGAGGATCATTTGGAGACTCTTCAGGACAGACTGATTACTCGCGAGACAATGCCGAAAGACATTACCAAACTTTTTCCACACAATGTTGATGTAGATAAAATAAATACTAGCGAACTAAAAAAGATAGATGCTCCAGAACAATTATATGTAATGACATCCAAAGGTAGAGATGCACTAGTCATGGCTTTGAAAAAAAGTTGTTTATCTCCAGAAATGCTAACAATAAAACTTGGGGCCACTGTTATGTTTACCAAGAATAATCAACAGGAAAATTATGTGAATGGAACATTGGCAGAGGTTATTGCTTTTGACCCGATGACCAGTAATCCTATAGTTCAAACGATTCATGGTAAAAAAATCAGTGTGGAATCAATGGAGTGGACTATAGAAGAGGATGGCAAGGTTAAGGCCAGTATTACCCAGCTTCCATTACGCCTTGCTTGGGCAATTACAGTCCACAAAAGCCAAGGAATGAGCTTGGATTCGGCCATAATGGACCTGTCGTTATCATTTGAATATGGACAGGGATATGTAGCGCTTTCTCGTGTTAAACGGCTCTCATGGCTTCATATATTGGGCTGGAATCAAATAGCTTTTAATGTGCACCCGACTATACTCGAAAAGGATGAATATTTTAGAAATGTCTCACTAGAAGCAGAAACTAAATTTGGAGATATTAAAAAGGAAGAGTTGGCACAAATACACCAGAATTTTATTTTGTCTGCTGGAGGTAAAGTTGAAAAATTAACACCGGAACAAATTAAAAATAAGTTTGTCAAAATAAGTACACAAGATCAGACGCTAAAATTATTGAAAGAAGGTAAAAGTTTGAAAGAAATTGCTAAAGAAAGGGATGTTGTTCTAGGTACAGTTCTTCAGCATGTTGAAGACCTTAAGAAGCAAGGGAAGTTAGATTTAAAGGAAATCAAAAAACTTTTTGATAAAGAAAGTATCAAGAAATCTAAAATAATTCACAAAGCATTTGATGAGGTGGGGGAAGAGACTTTAAAACCAGCTTTTGAGAAGCTTGAGGGGAGATATTCTTACGATGATTTAAAAATAGCTAGAGTTTTGTATCAATAAAATTGATCGTAGTCTGACTACCGTCAATTTTGTTTGCTTGACACCATACCCCCTAGGGGTATAATTGAGTTATGAATAAAGAAAAACAAAAACTAATTCGTAGATTAAAAATAGTTGAGGGACAGGTAAGAGGTTTACAAGAAATGCTAAATAAAGATGAGTATTGTATTGATATCATTACTCAAACATCTGCTGTGAAGCAGGCGCTTTCTGGTATTGAAGATGCTCTTATGGAGAATCATTTGAGTACTTGTGTTGTGCACCAAATGCAAAAGGGTAAGCACAAAACTGCTATTGGGGAAATTCTCAAGGTTTATAGGCTTAAGCGAAAATAAAATATATGCATACTGAAACATACAAAATAAAAGGAATGCATTGTGCATCATGCGCGAGCATTATTGAGAAAACTCTAAAGAAAACTTCAGGCGTTCAAACAGCTGAAGTAAATTATGGGACCGAAACAGCAAAAGTATCATTTGATGCGGACAAGATTAGTGGAGAGAGTTTGTCAAAAAAAATAGAACCGCTTGGTTATTCTTTTAATATTTTAAAAAGCAAAACTCACAATCATGGATCCCGAACTGCCGAAGAGATGGGTATGTCTGCCGATGAGCACGCAGCACATACTGGCATAGGTCAATCAAAAGAAGAAAAGCTTTCCGAAATAAAAAATATGAAAAACATGGTTATGTCAGCTATTCCTCTGGCTATTTTTAGTGTTTTTGTCATGGGCTGGGAGATATTAGCAAAATATAGTGTTGTTCCAGAAATGGGTAATACAATTGAGGAATTCTTCCATCATCTTTTACCATTAATGGCGACATATATTTTGTTTGTGGTAGGTAAGCCGTATCTTTTGGGGCTTTACCGATTCATTCGTTTTGGCAAAGCCAATATGGATACACTAATTGGCATCGGAACCTTAGCTGCCTATATTTATAGCTTCACTGTCTCGGCTTTTGAAGAAGTTTTAAAACCTTATATAGATATTTCAAGTACCTACTACGATGTAACCATTATTGTCATAACTTTTATTGCACTTGGCAAATATTTAGAAGCAAAATCCAAATTAAAGACAGGTGATGCAATTGAAAAACTCCTAAATTTGCAGACTAAAACAGCTTTGGTTATTCGTAATGGAATAGAAGTAGAGATTGAAGTTTTTGATGTACAACACGATGATTTAATAATAATAAAACCGGGCGCAAAGATACCTGTCGATGGAATAATTACAGAAGGAGTCTCTTTTATTGATGAATCGATGATCACGGGAGAACCAATGCCGGTTCAAAAAAAGATTGGTGACAGTGTCGTTGCGGGGACAATAAACACAAGTGGCTCATTTACCTTCAAAGCTACAAAAGTTGGCTCTGAAACACTACTCGCTCAGATTATAAAAATGGTAGAAGATGCACAAGGAAGCAAAGCTCCAATTCAAGCCTTGGCTGATAAAATTTCAAGTGTCTTTGTGCCAATTACTTTGGTAATTGCTTTCGTTACACTTGGCGCTTGGCTACTCATTGGTACCAGTTCGCTTGGATTTTCACAAGCACTCTCATTCGGATTAGTATCTTTTGTAGGAGTTTTGGTCATTGCTTGTCCAT
This sequence comes from uncultured Candidatus Saccharibacteria bacterium, assembly GCA_964577785.1. GTDB lineage: Bacteria > Patescibacteriota > Minisyncoccia > Phycocordibacterales > CAIRYW01 > JAQBQZ01. Next base: position 4,918 of record CAZOAK010000001.1, read on the forward strand.
GTGCACTCGGCCTTGCAACGCCAACTGCAATAATTGTAGGGGTAGGCAAGGGCGCTAGAGAGGGAATTCTTGTAAAGGACGCATCGACGCTAGAGAAGCTTCACAAAGTAGATACAGTAATCGTTGATAAAACAGGAACCATAACTATAGGCAAACCAACTTTGGTTGATATAGAAAATTTATCCAATTTGAAGGACGAGGATCTAATCTCAACAATTGCGTCATTGGAAAAAAAGTCAGAGCATCCTATCGCAAATGCAATTGTTAATTACGCTATAGAAAAGAATGTTGAAATAAGCGAGATATCTAATTTTGAGGGGATAAAAGGTAAAGGGATTAAAGGAAATATTAATGGTACAGAATATTTTGTTGGCAATTCCAAACTTATAAATGATTTGGGACTGAAATTTGATTTTTCTAAACTCGAGGAGTTTACCCTAGAAGGAAAAACTCCAGTAATCCTGGCTACAAAAGAAAAAGTTTTGGGATTTGTAATGGTGGCTGATGAAATAAAACTAGAGGCCAAACAGGCTATAGATGATTTGCACGATCTAGGCATAAAAGTGGTGATGCTAACGGGGGATGAAGAAAAAACTGCCAAATACATCGCATCCCTTGTTGGAATTGATGATATTGTCGCTAATGTTTTGCCACAAGATAAGTTACTAAAAATAAAAGAACTTCAATCTCAAGGTAAAATTGTGGCAATGGCGGGGGACGGTGTGAACGATGCACCAGCTCTTGCTCAAGCAGACGTTGGAATTGCTATGGGTACAGGGACTGATGTGGCGATCGAGTCTGCGGGGATTACACTTCTGGGCGGAGATATCTCAAAAATCGTTAAGGCTATAAAACTTTCCAAAATAACAATGCGAGGAATCAAACAAAATTTATTCTGGGCATTTATTTACAACATTGTCGGTATTCCACTGGCATCCGGAGTTTTCTATCCATTCTTTGGCTGGCTTTTGAGTCCTGTTTTTGCTGGATTTGCAATGGCAATGTCTAGTGTTTCGGTTGTCGGTAATTCATTACGTATAAAATCTAAGAAATTATAATCAAACAAATTTATGAAAAATAAATATCTAATGATAGTTGTAACGATAATAATTATAGGAATTGGTATTTTTACCTATTACGAAAATCAAAAATACAATAAAGAGATTTCTGGCACCAGAGAAAAGATTTATGTCGCCATTGAAGGTTCTGGAGAAATAGCAGTGATAAATGCTTCAACAAACAGGATGTTGAGAAAAATTGATTTATCAGAAGAAAAAAATAACACAACCATCGGCTATATGCCTCATAATGTACAAGTTGCACCAGATAATAAAAGCGTGTGGGTGACAGCAAATGCGATCGACAAAAAAAATTCAAAGATGTCACTAAAAATAATACCTGAAGCATATGCAGATAGCGAAATGGTGGGTATAGAAGGAATCAAAGACGCGGTCATCGTGATAGATCCATTTTCAGACGAGATTATAAAAAGAATTGAGCTCGGTTCAGATCTTCATCTATCTCATGTCTCGCTGACTCAGGATAATTCTTATGCCATAGTTGCTTCTCAGGAAAAAGGAATTCTTTACAAGATTAACGCAAAGACCTTCATGGTGGAGAAAAAAGCTATGACACAGGACGGAGCCCAACCACACGGACTTCGCATAGCACCTGATAGCAAGACGGCATATATCGCCATGCTCGGAGGAAAAAGCATAGGTGTGCTTGATATAGAAAAAATGAATTTGACGTATGTGGCTTTGAAGGGATCAGTTGTGCAAACAGGAGTCACGTCTGATGGAAAATATGCTTTAGCTTCCGTGTATGAAACAAAAAGTTTGGCAGTATATAACATTGTCTCATCTCGGCTTGACTATATCGATCTGCCAAAAGAGGCCAAGGGTCCTGTGCAGATTTATCCGACGCCTGACTCTCGCTATGTTTATGTCGCCGACCAAGGATATTATTTTGAGCAACCAACCGGAGACACAGTCTACAAAATTGATTTGAAGGAAATGAAGGTGGTGAGCACTATTAAGGCTGGCTCTGCTCCGCATGGAGTGGTCGTCTCAAAAGGAGGGGAGTTCGTATACATTACCAATCTGTTAAGTGACGATGTGTCTGTGATTGATACTGCTCTAGAAAAAGAAGTTGCTAAAATAAAAGTAGGCAAGATGCCTAATGGCATAAGCTTGTGGTACGGAGAGAAGCCAAAAAATTCTGGAGGAAAAGTTATATCAGAGAGCGGTCTCCACTGGCATTCTGAGCTTGCGATTTATGTCAAAGGAGAGAAGCTCTCAATCCCTGCAAATATCGGGCTCAGTGCGATACATAACCCGGTGCATACTCATGATGAAGACGCATCCGCCGGTGTAATTCACATGGAATTTGAGGGAATAGTTCGCAAAAGCGATACTGTGCTCGGAGAATTTTTTAAGAGCTGGGATAAGGATATTCGGTCGATTGGCCCAAATATGAAAATGACGGTGAATGGCGTAGAAAATACAGAGTACGAAAATTACGAAATGAAGGACGGAGATAAAATAGAGCTTAGGTATGAATAAATTATTAAAATAATAAAATTAATTTATGGAATTTGATTACACCACGACCACAATAAAAACTTTTGACGAGGCTGTCCGATGTATAGAAGAAGAAATCTCTAAAGCCGGTATGCGTGTTTTGCATATTCACGATGTGCAAAAAACTTTAGACGAGAAAGGTATTAAGAGAGAGCCATTTAAGATCGTTGAGTTTTGTAATGCAAAGTTCGCTAATGAGTTTTTGAATATTGATATTAAAATTGGGCTATGTCTGCCGTGTAAAATAAATGTTTATACCAAAGATCAAGAAACCTTCATTTCTGGTATGAGACCAATTGTTTTGCAACAATTCTTTCCACAAGCAGATTTAGGTGATAGACCAAAAGAAATTGACCAGATTATTCAAAATATAATAAATAATGCGAAATAATTTATGGAAGATGATATGAAAAATCAAAACAAAAAACTCACTTTTTCTTATCTCACAAAGAACATTTCTATAGTCATAGGATTGGTGCTGATCTGGAGAGGTATTTGGTACGTCTTGGATGGACTCGATAGTGTATTATTTAATGGAACACATACATGGAGTGCTATCGGTGGAATTATCATTGGCTTGATAATTTTGTATGTCCCAGATAAGGATCTAAAGGAAATAGAGAAGCTTTAAAAGTGATAGCTAATTAATTGTAATTAGAATTATAAAAATTTATGAAAAATAATATAAAAAAGTCATCATTTATTCATGGGGTATCAATTGTTGCGGCAATTTGGGGAGTGCTGGCGCTTATTGGTGCGTGGCTAGCGGGTGAGAATGGAACCATCTTCGGTTTTTCACAACAGCACTGCTACTTTGATGCGATTATTCTTCTACTCATATCTGTCACAGCTGGTATCTGTGCTATTTATCGTCGACAGTTGGAGCGGGGAAATTAAAGATAATAATAATCCTCATGACACAAACACAAAAACACACTTTTCATGTACACGGTATGCATTGTAAATCATGCGTCGTTTTAACGGAATCCGAACTAAAAGATCATTCACTTGTTGGACATGCTGTTGCGAGTTTAGAAACATGCTGTGTTGAAGTGCATGGGGACTTTGGTGACAAAAGTCAAGACGAAATTCTAAAGGAACTATCACCGCTTATTGAAAAACATGGTTACAAACTTGCAACTGAAAAGGAAAGCAAAGACAATAGGTTAAAAGATTTTAAAATCGCAGTGCCTATAGCGCTTGGATTCGCGATTTTATTTGTTATCCTTCAAAAGATTGGGCTGGTTAATTTGGTCGGCGGGGGTAATGTGACATATGGCACAGCATTTGTTATTGGTATCATTGCCTCACTTTCAACATGTATGGCAGTTGTTGGTGGACTCCTTCTGTCGATGTCGGCAACCTTCGCTAAGGAAGGCGATAGGGTAAAGCCACAAATCCTCTTTCATGTTGGTAGAATAATTTCATTTTTCATTCTCGGTGGTGTGATCGGAGCAATTGGTGCGAATTTCACATTAAACACGTGGATGACATTTATTTTGAATCTGGTAATCGGTTTAGTTATGTTTATTCTCGGAATCAATCTTTTAGATGTATTTCATTTTACCAAAAAACTCCAGCCAACAATGCCGAAGTTTGTTGCGAGACATATTCAAGGTATTTCAAAATTTAACCATACCTTTACTCCTTTTTTGGTGGGTGTTGTCACATTCTTTTTGCCATGCGGATTTACCCAATCAATGCAACTCTATACGCTCACAACCGGTAGTTTCCTTGATGGTGGCCTAACAATGCTTATATTCGCTCTTGGGACGTTGCCTGCTCTTGCATTGGTTAGTTTCAGCTCGTTCAGTATTAAAAACAGTTCGAGATCAGGAATATTCTTTAAGTCGGCAGGGCTTATTGTAATTTTATTTGCGGTGTTCAATATTATTAATAGTTTAGTTATAATAGGATTTATTCCACCAGTATTTAATTTTTAATTCACACAAATATATGAAATCAACAATTATATCAATCGTTATCGCAGTCATTATTATCGGAGGAGCATTTTTTATTACCAAAAACAGTGATCAGAACGGCCAAGCCAATATTAAAAATAATGTCACTATAGTAGACGGTAAACAAATTATTGAAATAAGAGCTAAGGGAGGGTACTCACCACTCCAAAGCGTAGCCAAGTCCGGAATACCCACGATTCTTCGGTTTAATACTAGTGGGACATTTGATTGTTCTTCCGCTGTCCGAATTCCAAGTATGGGCATAAGTAAAACCTTACCAAATTCAGGGGTCACCGATATTGATTTAGGTAATCAGCAAGTTGGAGTTTTGAATGGAACTTGTGGTATGGGTATGTATCCATTTGAAATTGAATTCAAATCCTAAATAAAATATGAAAAATAAAACACTTATATTTACAATAATAATTCTTGCAGTTATTTTAACCATTGTTTTATCTGCAACAAATATTTTTAGTAATTTTTTCTCTACTAATGTTGAGGGTCTGCCAGTAGCAACAGAAACACAGATCGTAGAACTTCAGGATGGTGATACATACGACATCACCATGACCAAAGTCAAAAAAGAAATAAATGGCAGGGAAGTCAAAATGCTTGCATATAATGGAATGATTCCTGGTCCAACTATCAAGGTAAATCAAGGATCTGAGGTCACAATTAATTTGAAAAACGAGACTGATGTTGCCACATCTCTTCATTCTCATGGAGTTAGATTAGATAGCAAATATGATGGTGTGATTGGTCATGGTCAAAACGCTATAAAAACAGGAGAAAGTTTTGAATATAAAATAAAATTCCCTGATGCTGGAATATTTTGGTACCATCCACATTTTAGAGAGGATTATGCACAGGAACTCGGACTCTACGGTAATTATATGGTTGTTCCAAATGACCCTAATTATTTGTCCGGAGTTAATAAAGAAGAAGTGGTGACACTGGATGATATTCTGATAGATGAGAATGGTATTGCGCCATTTCAGAAAAAAAATGTTGACTACGCTCTTATGGGGCGATTTGGAAATATGATGCTCACAAATGGCAAGACCGATTATTCTTTAGATACGAACGTCGGTGATGTTGTGCGGTTTTATTTTACAAATGTTGCGAGTACCAGACCGTTCAAGGTATCTATTCCAAATGCCAAAATGAAATTGGTAGCTGGGGATCAAGGTAAATATGAGAGAGAAAGTTTTGTAGATGATGTGATCCTTGGTCCGTCAGAACGTGAGGTTCTTGATGTGTATTTCCCGAAAGCTGGCGTGTATAAAATAATACACACAAGCCCCTCCAAAACTTATGAACTAGGGGTGGTAAACGTTAATACAAAATACAGCGACAAATCTTTTATCTCTTTGTTCTATATGGCGCGCACTAATATGGATGTAATAAATGACATAAATACATATAGACAATATTTTGATAAAGCACCAGATAAAAGGCTCAAATTAAGCATTAATATGGGTGGTAGTAATCAGTCTATGGGGATGCATCAAATGCCAGATGGCTCTATGATGTCTAATGGTGGAATGATGATGGGGAGCGCTTCAGGTGACGGAATAGAGTGGGAGGATTCTATGAGTCATATGAATGAAATGATGGATGCAACAACTGAGTGGCAGATAATAGACCTTGAAACAGGAGACAAAAATATGGATATTGATTGGAATTTTAAAAAAGGAGATGTTGTGAAAGTTGAAATTGATAATAGTTTAGAGTCAATGCACCCCATGCAACATCCAATACATTTTCACGGTCAAAGATTTTTGGTTTTGAGCTACAACGGCGTTCGAGAACAAAATTTGGTTTGGAAAGATACAGTATTAATTCCTGCTGGACGAAAAGTTGAGATTTTAATAGATATGTCTAATCCTGGAGATTGGATGACCCATTGTCACATCTCAGAACATTTAGAGGCGGGAATGATGTTTGATTTTGAGGTTAGTGATTGAATTATGTAATTTGGGTTGATGTACGATTAGGATATTTTGAGGCATCGCGGCAAAGCCGCGGTGCATTTTGCTATATACAACATACAATATACTAAATACTATTTCCATGGTATAATCTAATCTATGTTTAAGTCGTTAAAAAACTTCTTTTTACCTCACGATGATAATGACCATCACCCCCATGTCTGGAGATTGTCAGGAACGCTTGTTTTTATTGGAACAATACTCGTAATAGAGAGTTATTTCTTTGTTGGTTCATATTACTTAATCAAAGGCCAAAACTTTCTTGCTGCAGTATTCCCAAATGCGCTGGTAGCATTCACAAATGATGTTAGAGCAGATGTGAATATGAAGCCACTTGCTGTCAATGATGTTCTAACGAGTGCCGCACAACTTAAAGCAAATGACATGGCTAGTCGTGGATATTTCGCACACTACACTCCAGAAGGATTGGCACCATGGACATTCATCAAAGAAGCTGGGTATGAGTATGCTCATGCAGGAGAGAATCTTGCAGTGAACTTCGTCGACTCCAAAGATGTTGTAGATGCATGGGTCAATTCTCCAACTCATTACAGAAATATCGTAAAAGATAATTACACAGAGATAGGTATTGCTACTGCTGAGGGTGTATATCAAAACAGAAAGACAATTTTTATTGTTGAATTTTTTGGAACACCTGCTACAAGTGTGATTGCAAAGGGGATTGAAGCGCCTGAAGTATCTAAGGATGTTGCCGCAGCGCCAATCACAGCTCCTACAGCGATTAAAGCGGTATCTAATGTCATAAAAATGAGTACAAGTACTAACGAGGTTTCCACATCTACAGAGGTTCAAAACACGGTTGTAGCAGTTGCATCTACTTCAGCTCCATCAGTTCAAGGTTTGGAATCAGACGATACATCGAGTGTTAGTTCAGCTCCACTATTTCTAACATATCCTAGACATGTAGTATCTATAATTCTGACAATACTAATCATTTCTATTTTTGTGCTGTTGTTTACTTCACTCAAAATCCATAATCGAGAACACCACAACAAAATATTAAAAATAGCTTTCTGGTTTGTTCTCATTATTCTACTAGTGGTTCTACTAAACTTTTTCTTCGCCAAAGGAGTTATCTAATCCCGTTAGAAGCCGCGGTCACGATTAAATTTGCAAACTTAAATAATGATAAAAACTAAACGATATACTTATGAGCCTTATTTTAGCAATTGCGAGATGATCGCGGCCTGCTTCTAACGGGATGCATATAATTATTTTTCTAGTACTTATCGGATTTTCAGCATTC
>CAZOAK010000001.1:12729-92805 GCA_964577785.1 uncultured Candidatus Saccharibacteria bacterium
GCATCAGAAACAGCTTTCTTTAGTCTACACACTTCAAAGATTCGTTTGATGAAAAAGCAGAAGGTTTTTAATGCTGGACTTATTGAGAGATTAAAGAAGAATCCAGAACGACTTTTGATTACAGTGCTTATAGGTAATACTATCGCCAATCTAGCCATAGGTGCATACTCTACTGCGGTTGCTATAGAATCATTCGGATCAATAGGTATTGGTGTTATTACAGGACTGACGACGATTGCGGTACTTCTCATGGGAGAAATAATTCCAAAATCTTTTGCATACAATAACAATGTGCGAGTTGCTCAATATACTTCATATCCATTGTTCGTAATATCAACAATACTTTTTCCGCTGGCTTATATTTTAGATAATATAAATAAAAGATTAAACAAAACACATTCCAAAATTCATGGACATATTACAGAAGACGAAGTGCTTATAATGTCACGAATGAGTGTAGAGAAAGGTGGGATAGGATATGACGAGCATGCACTGATTGAAAAGATTTTTAAATTTAATGACATTACAGTAGGGGAGGTTATGACCGCATTTCCGAGAATTCAATTTCTAAATGGAGAGGTTAAAGTGGATCAAATCGCATATCACATATCAAAGACAGAACATTCGAGATACCCAGTATATATTGGTAATGACCATAATATCATCGGATATATTCATATTATTACTGTTATGAAAGCCCTTAACTCTACTGACCGCGATGAACCACTTTCCAAATTTGTTACTCCAATTCAAAAGATAGATGAGAATATGGAACTTGATCGTGCATTTAGAGCAATGAACAAAAAGCAGGCGCATATGTATCTGGTACACAAACATAAAGATCCAAAAACAATTGTCGGACTTATTACTTTAGAAAATATTTTAGAAGAACTCGTTGGAGAAATAGAAGACGAAACTGATTTGGGGAAGTAATGCTCTCTGTTGCATCATCAACCATGGTTGATGATGCAACAGGTGTGTCTTTCATACTTTATTTCATTTACCCATTCGTACGAATAGGTAAATGGAAATAAGTGGGTAATAACTAGTAAAAGCAATATGCATTAAATGCACATTGCTTTTTAACTGTTGCAGAAAATTCAACTGTTAAAACAGCAACTAGTTCCATCTTGGAACTAGTTGCTGTTTTAAATAAAATTTGGTGTTAATATATAGTTATGAAAGTAGATACTCAGAAAAACTACGCATTTATAGATGGACAAAATCTGTTTATGAATACGGCTAAGAGAGAAAAAAATCCTTGGAAAATAAACCTAAAGAAATTTAGGATTTATTTAAAGGATAAATATGATGTTACAAATGCATATTATTTTTTGGGACATGTACAGGTTGAGAATCAGGATTTGTATGAACAAATTCAAAATTCTGGCTTCATTCTACTATTTAGAGATCATAATCCAGCCATGATAGGGAAGAAAAAGGGTAATGTGGATTCTGATATTATATTTTTAATAATGAAAAAGATCTATAAGCAAGAAAAGTTTGATAAAGTTATTCTTGTTTCTGGGGACGGCGATTACAAGCAATTGGTCGATTTTTTAATTGAAGAGAATAGATTCAAAAAAATACTTTTTCCGGATAGGCAATTTGCATCCTCATTATACAAAAAATTAGGAGGACAATTTTTTGATTATCTAGATAACGAACATATCAAAGATAAAATTAGGTAAAAGAAAAGGGTTCCTTAGGCACGAGCACCTTTTGGACCCCTTTTCGTATGAATAGCTATATAATACCAAATCTATACAAACTGTCAATGTCTAAAACCCTTTATAAATTAATGTTAAAATAAAAAATATGAACAACGCATACAATTGGTACAGTACACTTATAAGACCTACATGGGCTCCGCCATCATGGTTGTTTGGTCCAGCATGGACATTTCTTTATACGCTCATTGCTATTTCATTCACAAGAGTTTTTGTTATGTTTTTCCAAAAGCAGATTCCATTTATGGTAGCTCTGCCATTCATATTGAATCTACTTTTTAATTTCATATTTACTCCAATTCAATTCGGACTCAAGAACAATCTTCTTGCCGCTATTGATATTTTACTTGTACTAGGAACACTTATCTGGGCGATGACAGCAATATTCCCATACTCTAGATGGATTACTTATATCAATATTCCTTATGTGCTCTGGGTGTCATTCGCGACTGTGCTCCAGCTAACTATTACTTATTTGAATAGGTAAATATTAGGACTTATGATTCCATTTTTCATACTAATCGTAGGATACATTATTGGACTTGGTGCGGTGACTGTTGTTGATATTCACGGATTCCTCGCTCGCAAATCTCCGTATTGGACCGAAGCCACAATCCGCACACACAAGGTGACCAAACCACTAATCTGGTGCGGTATGTCTCTAGTTATCATTGGTTCGTATCTCATGTTTGCTTCTGGGACATTAACAGCAGTCGCATACGAGAGAATACTCTTGGTTCAAGTCATCATGATTATGAACGGATATTTCCTTTCATATGTAGTTAGTCCACGATTAATTCAAAATGAGAAGGACGGCAGATCACGCGAGCTACTAGATTCTAAATTACAGATGAAGATTACTATTTCATTTGTCTTTTCATTCCTGTCTTGGTGGGGACTTCTCGCATATATCTTTTCACAGATTTATTAAACAAATCCAGCGGTAAATTTTCTGAGGAAAATTTACCGCTGGATAAACCACTAACCCATGTCTTACTACGAAGTGCAGAAAAAGCACAACAAATACAAACAAGAACCAGATTTAGTTCTGGATTTTCATGGGATGACGACTGCGGAGTGTAAGGATGAGCTGGATGAATTAATGAAAAATTCCGCTGAATCGCATATTCGAATAATAGTAGGCAAGGGGACTCGGAGCCTTAACGGCCCAGTCCTCCCAGATTTTGTCCGAAACTACCTAACCACCCACAATATCCGCTTCTCCCAGTCCAAAATCCAAGACGGCGGCGAGGGTGCGCTTGAGGTATACCTTGCCCGTTAGTGGTATAATGTGTGTATCATGACCACATATAAACACACTCAAATCGGATACCTGATGATCTTTACAACGCTTGCGGTGCTGGCGATTTTTACACAAGCCATCATCGCAGCGAGAGCAGAACCTGTTTCTCTAGATTCTGGTACTAATCTACTTGTCACTTCAGTAATGGTTTTAATTATGATTATTCTCGCATCTTTTTCAACACTTACAACTTCGATTGATGGGGAATATGTGCGAGTCAAATTTGGTTTTGGTCTTTTCAAGAAAAAATTCCCACTCGAGGAAATTGCGACTATAACAACTGTCAAAAACCGCTGGTATTATGGCTATGGAATACGATTATGGTTCTGGCCCAAAATGTGGATTTATAATGTCTCTGGTTTTGACGCTGTGGAGCTCACCATGAAAAACGGCAAAATCTACCGCATTGGGACAGATGTTCCTGGGGAGCTTGAGAGCGCGATCAGATTGTCCCTGTCTAAAATCTAAGTTGGAAAAGGTGTCGGCATGTTGCGGAATATAAGAGCTGTGTGTGATAGAATTAGGGTATGGAAACAAGTCTGGTAAAAAATAAAAAAAGTAGGGTTCTCCAAAAAACAAAATCAGTTATTGATACTGGAGATTCACCCAGTGCAAAACCATTTGTAAAATGGGTTGGTGGTAAAAGGCAGTTACTAAAACAATTCAGATTTTTAAACCTTTATCCTCCCTATGTCTTTAATCTAAAGACCAGTACATATTTTGAGCCATTCGTTGGAGGTGGTGCGGTATTTTTTGATTTGCTTCCTAAAAAAGCTGTACTTTCTGATTTGAACAAAGAACTAGTTACTACATATAATGTAATAAAGAATAATGTTGAGGGTTTGATAAAATCACTTAAAAAACATAAGAACGAAAAGGAATATTTTTTAAAAATTCGTGCCATGGATGTGAGTAAAATGTCAGATATCGAGGTAGCTTCCAGGTTTATATTTCTTAATCGAACTTGTTTTAATGGTCTTTATAGAGTTAATAAAAGTGGTGGTTTTAATGTACCGTTTGGACAAAACAAAAATCCATTAATTTGCGATGAGGTGAATCTAAGAAAGCTAAATTTAACTCTTAAAAATGTCTCTATAATTCATTCGGACTACAAGAATGTTTTAAAAGAAGCAAAGAAGGGTGATTTTGTTTATTTTGATCCACCTTATCACCCGCTTAATGCGACTTCGTCTTTTACTTCTTATACGAAAGAGAATTTTTCTGCACAGAATCAAATAGAACTCCGTGATGCTTTTCTAGAACTTCATAAAAGAGGTTGTTATGTTATGCTTTCAAATTCGGATGCAAAGTTTGTTAATGAAATTTATTCAGGACACAAAGGAGTAAGAATCACGAAAGTTGAAGCAGGAAGAGCAATAAATTCAAAAGGAAATGGAAGGGGAAAAATTACTGAAGTATTAGTAACTAATTATTAATATGAAAAGTATAAAAGCAACATCTATTTCATTAAAAGATTTTTTTCTTGCCGAAGACGCTTTATTACTTAAGGAATATGTCTCGCCTCGACTTTTAGTTCCCTCGTTCCAAAGAAATTATGCATGGAACAAAAAGCATGTAAATGAATTAATTGAGTCAATTAATGAAAATGAAAAGGATTATTTTATTGGGAATATTTTGGTTCAAGATATGAGAAACCAAGACCTAATAATTGACGGGCAGCAGCGAATAACAACAATTTTATTAATAATTAAAGCCCTCGAACCAAAACTTAATGCTTCAAGAAAAAAATTAGCATCGAAAATTCTTTTTTATAATTTTGAAAAAAATCTTTTAAGAGTTGAGTTTACAAGAAAAAATTTACTGAAGTCATTTAAGAAAATAATTATAGACAATGATTTTGATGAAAGTAACTTTGAGGATGATAATTCTAAGAAATTTTTAAAAAACTTCTTTAACATTAAAGAAGTGATGTCAAACATTGAGAATGCCAATACTTTTTTTGACAAAGTGATTAATCTTGTTTTTGTTGTTATAAGATTTGATGAGGGATTTAATGTAAATCAACTATTTGAGGGTTTGAACTCTAAAGGTAAACCACTTTCTGCAGTTCAACTCACAAAAAATGCTTTATTAGGTTCTATTAATGACGATTCTTATGTTGATACAGTGGTTGAAGTCTGGGAAAAAATGGAGTCTTCATATGAAAAAGAAAAAGCGGCTTGGTTCGATAAATTTTTGAGACATTTCGGTTTTTATAAGTATAATTATGTATCTGAAAATGGCCTATTTAAAAAAATTAAAAAAGACATCGAAACTAACGATGCAATAATATTCAGCAAGGAACTAAGTAGTGATGCTGAACTTTATATTAAAATTAGAACTAACACGTTATTTAAAAAAGATATTTCGGTAAAAATATCTGATGTTGATTGGAATGTAATCAGCTCTATTGTAAAAAACTTTTCATATTCAGAATTAGAACAGGTATATGGTGTTTTGTTTGCGTGTTTTAAGTACGCAAAAACAAATGAGAACTACAGCAAAGGTGTGAATAGTCATCTTCTTGTTGATGTAAAGAAAATTTGGTCTTTTGCAATACTAACAAAATATTTAGGGACTAATCCTTCTAAATTTGAAACCGCCTTCGCAAATTTTTCTGGCAATTTAGGTTCAGGTAATTATAAAAGCAGCAGAAAATTATTTTCTTCACTTAATGCTATTGTGATCAATTCGAGTAAAGAAGAATTTATTGAAAATTTGAATAACAGAATTAAAATAACTGGCGAATCAGAAAATAAGGTTAATTCTAAAAATAATAGGTCCTATGTATCTCAACTACTTTTTTGTTATTTAACCGACGGAAAAGAATTTCTCCTTGAAAATTGTACTATTGAACATATTATACCTAAGGGTAAAACCGATGGTTTAGTTAATTGGACTATTGGAAAAAAATTTATTAATGATGTTTCAAAAAGAGCTAGGTTTAAGTTGGGTAATCTTACCTTATTAGTCTCTGGTGATGATTTAGGAAATTCATCTTTTAATATAAAGCTGCCTCGTTATCAGTCTGATAAGTTCAAAAAAAATAGTGACATTGCACATTATACCGACCTTTTCACATCCTTGAATCCTGCAAAAGCGGTAGATAAAAGAGGGTATAAAATGGCGGAAGAATTATACGTTATCTTGTGTGAAATATTAAAAAAATAATTTAATCTAACTTGATTTCAAGCAAAAAACTAAAAGCGCTTCAAAAATATATCGATATTATTGAGGTAAATAAAGGCAAAACGATAGGGGATATATATAAAAATATCTTAGGTGATAATCATGCACACTTTAAGAAAGGGGCCTCGGGTCTTATTCTTGAAAATTTATTAGGGTTAAAAAATAATGGGTCACCACTTGCTGATCTTGAAGATTTGAAAGTTGAGATAAAAGTCCTTCCAATACAGCTACATAATCTCAAAGTAAAAGAACCTACCCAGATTAAGATGATTAATTTCATGGAAGTGGCAAAAGAAACTTGGGAGACAGCAAAAATTAGAGACAAAATTGAGACTATCTTTTGGATTGTGTATGGTGTACCCAGAGATTCAAAAACAAAAAAGAATAGTTCTCAGGACAACTATGTTTTATTAGATTGGTTTATTGATGCTCCAAATGGTTCCAAACAAGAAATTTTTAAAAAAGATTGGGAACTTATACAGTCTTACATTGTTGAAGGTAAAGGGGACAAATTATCATGTTCAATGGGAGTTTATATAGAACCAAAAACTAAAGGAAAAAATAATAAAGATTTAACTGATGCTCCGGACGGTAACGGCGGAACAACAAAAGTAAGAAGAAGAGCTTTCTATTTCAAGAAAAATTACACAAATAATAATGTTGTTAATGAGCTTGATTTATCGCTAATAAAAAATGAGCTCCCAAAATAACCCAAAACTTCATCCTGATGATTTTGAAATGGAATGCACAACGGTGTGGGCATTTCCTCGAAGGGGAAATTGGGCTACACATACATCTGATTGGAGAGGTAATTGGGCACCCGAAGTTGTTCGAAATTTGATTCTAAGATATTCAAAAGAAAGAGATCATTTGCTTGATTGTATGATCGGTGGGGGAACTACTGCTATAGAAGCTAAAATATTAAATCGTCACATCACTTGTGTTGATGTTAATGAGAAGGCGTTGGAACGGACTGAGAAAGCTCTTGGATTTGAGGTGGATAATAAATCTAAACAAAGAATAATAAAATGCGATGCCAGAAATATGAAATTTATTAAGGATAATGAGATAGATTTTGTTCTCACGCATCCACCTTATGCGGACATAATAAAATATAGTGAAGGTGAGATTTTGGAGGATTTATCTGGGATACACGATATAGATAAATTTGTTGATGAAATTGAGAAAGTTGCGAAGGAATTATATAGAGTACTGAAGCCCGACAAATACTGCGCAATTCTAATTGGAGACACAAGGCGCAATACAATGTACCAACCACTAGCATTTAAAGTAATGGAAAAGTTTATGAGGGCAGGTTTTAAATTAAAGGAAGATATAATTAAGAGACAGTTTAACTGCAAAGCTACTGGATTCTGGGTTACTAAATCCAAAGAATCAAATTTCCTATTAATCATGCACGAACATTTATTTGTATTTAAAAAATAGATTAAAGTGAAAAGGGTAAAGAAATCAAATATGAATGTACTTTGTTATACTGGAGGAACAAGAAGAAGTGCTGCAGTTTTAAACTATTATTTGTGGCGTGCGGAACAAGATCCTAAGATTCCTGAAAGATGCGACAATATAAGTTGTATTTTTTATTCAGGTTTAATGATTTGGAATAATGAGCCACTCAAATTAATTTTAGATCATATTAACGGCGTAAATACTGATAATAGACCAAAGAATCTTAGGTTACTTTGTCCAAATTGTGATTCGCAAAATATAAACACTCGTGGAGGAGCAAATAAAGGTAAAGTTATAAAGTATGGTGGTGGGTTTGCTAAAATTGATAAAAATGGTCGTCGCCAGTATGTATTGCCAGCAGAAACAACTAAATCCACTATTTCAGGCGGTGATGTAAAACTAGAATTTAGAAAGGGGAAAAATAATGGTATAATCTAAGTTACTTATTATTAGTTATTAATTATTTTGTATGTCTAAAAAATATATAGCGGAATTTGTGGCGACTTTTGCACTTTCGTTTGTGGTTTTGGTAGCACTCGCATTCGTTGGAGGATTGCCAGTTGCAGTGCCTGTTATTGCGGGACTTACTTTGGCACTCTTTGTTTATACCATCGGTCCAATCTCTGGATGCCATATTAATCCAGCAGTTACATTGGGATTATTGTCAGTCAAAAAGATCGCTCCGTACGATGCTTTGAATTACATTATTGCTCAAGTATTGGGAGCATTCGGTGCGATACTTGTTGCAAAATATTTTGATATAGCAAGCTCTATGTCAGCAGGGGATTTTAGTTTGAGTGTATTCGTAGCAGAAATGCTCGGAGCATTCTTCTTTTGTTTTGGTATTGCGTCAGTCGTATATGGTAAGGCAAAGGAGCAAATGTCAGGATTTGTAATTGGAGGATCACTTGTCCTAGGTGTACTCGTATCATCACTGGCTGGAGCTTCAGGAATATTAAATCCTGCAGTCGCTATTGCTCTAAGTTCATTCTCAATCGTCTATCTATTCGCCCCAATAATCGGCGCAGTAATCGGATTCCATGTCTACAAATATATTGCTCATTAGGAAGGGGTGAGTGGGGAGTAATGAATAGTCAGTAGTCAGTAGTGAATATTAAATACAAAAAGTCGGTTTCGCTTTGCGAAACCGACTTTTTATAATTTCAATAACAATATCTATTCAAGCCCCATCTCCAACACTACTACACACTCTACCTTCCCCTTATTCTCTATTTACCCATTCGTACGAATGGGTAAATAGAGAATAAATAATATTGTAAGGTGATATACTTATTTAAATAATGAAACCTTACGAAAAAATTCTCAAAGCCCTCGCCAATCACCGGCGTTTAGAAATAGTTAAATTTATCAAGAATAAAAAACGAGTGACTGTGGGCAGTATATCTATTCACATAAAACTATCTTTTAAATCAACATCCAAACATTTGGCTGTATTATTCGGCGCAGGAATAGTGGAAAGAGAACAAGATAGTCTCTCCATGTTTTATTCAATCACTGAACCTCTGCCTAAACTTGCAAGACAAGTAATTGATTTCATTTAGTTTTATTTGTTTGATTTTTGTTTTTATTCCATTTACCCATTCGTACGAATGGGTAAATGGAATTATTCATTACTCTGCTATCTAAAGTGTGAATAGGTGTTATCATTAAAGGATGAAAAAGAAAGAAGTTGGCAAAGTCGTTATATATCAGGCAAAGAACGGGGCGATTGAGCTTCGTGGTGATATTTCTCATGAGACTATTTGGGCAACGCAGGCAGATATATCAATGCTGTTTGATGTTCAAAGACCAGCAATTACAAAACATCTTCAAAATATTTTTGAATCTGGAGAACTTAACGAGAAAGCAGTATGTTCCATTTTGGAACATACTGCCGGTGATGGTAAAAAGTATAAAACACAATATTATAATCTAGATGCAATCATATCAATTGGCTACCGAGTTAACTCAAAGACTGCCACAGAATTCCGTAAATGGGCAACTAAGACTCTCAAAGAACACATAACCAAAGGCTACACCATAAATCGTAAACAAATAACTAAAAACTACGATGCCTTCATGAAATCAGTAGGGGATATTCAAGCACTTCTACCCGAGCACATGAGTTTGGACCCAAAATCTATTCTAGAATTAGTTAAAGAGTTCGGTAGTACATGGATGTCTCTCGATGCTTATGACAAAGACGCTTTGACAACTGTCGGTAAAACTAAAAAATCAATCAAATTTACAGGTCAGGAATTAACAAATGCGATTCAAAATCTGCGTACTGAACTCATGAGGAAAGGTGAGGCGACAGATATATTTGCCCAAGAAAGAGCGAATGGGAATATTGAGGGCATAGTTGGTAACGTCATGCAATCATTCGGTGGTAAGCCGGTATATAAAACAGCTGAAGAAAAATCAGCCAACCTCCTGTATTTCATGGTCAAGAACCACCCATTTGTGGACGGCAACAAACGTTCAGGAGCTTTCGCATTTATTTGGTTTTTGCGTAAAGTTAAAGTTAAAACGATGAGAAATATTAATCCATCGGCACTGACAGCACTGACACTTCTTATTGCAGAAAGTGATCCAAGTAAAAAGGATCAAATGGTTGCGCTAGTGACTCAGATGTTGAAATAAATTTTTTCATTTACCCATTCATACGAATGGGTAAATGCATTGTGGGTGTTTGTTGGGAGGGGAGAGTGTTTGTTTATTGACGAAGTGCAATAAATGTGTAGTATTGAGAGTGGTTAGCTTGCTCTTAAGACTGTGCGTCTTGGCTATATCAGAACTCAGCAACCAAACGAAGCTTAAAATATGAAGAAAATTGAAGCGATCATCAGATCGTCAAAAGTCGAAGAAGTCAGGAATGCTCTTGAGACAGTGGGTGTAACTGGTGCAACGGTGGGTGAGGTCAGAGGATTTGGCCGTCAAAAGGGACACTTGGAGATTTACCGAGGGTCCGAGTACGAGGTCGATTTCTTGCCGAAGATCAAATTCGAATTCGTGGTGGATGATGATCGAGTCGATATTGTTGTTGATGCAATCCTACGGTCTGCAAGCACTGACAAAATCGGTGATGGCAAAATCTTTGTCAGCGAAGTTTTGGAGGCAGTTCGCATCCGCACTGGCGAGAGGGGCTCATCAGCAATTTCTCTCTAGCACTTTCTGCGTCCTTGTCATTAACTCATACCCTAGCGGTGTGAGTTTTTTTATTTTAATATTTTTTCATATGTTATAATTGCTATTATTAAATATTTACTAATTTTTATATGTCAAAAACAACAATTGGTATTTTTGCAGGAATAGTGGTGATTGTAGTTGCTGGATATTTTGGTTTTAGTTCTAAAAGTGATGATGTGAGTGATTCAGAAAAGGGTGAGATGATGGAGAATAATTCTGGTAAGAAAATGGCGTTCTCTGAATTTATTAAGCAGGGTGGGTCATATGAGTGTACAGTGAATCAGAATGTCTCTGGTACTGATACAAAAGGCACAACATTTATTTCTGGAGGAAATATCCGCGGTGAATATAATACAAAAACTCAAGGTATGAGTATCGATACTAATTTTATTGTGAAGGACGGGTATAGTTATACATGGACTTCAATGATGCCAAATATTGGTTTTAAAACTAAGGTTGTAGCTAGTGCTGATGCTAATATAAATGCACCGACATCGGGGCAGTATAGCTTTAATGCAGAGCAAATAGGGGATTATGAATGTAAAGCGTGGAATGCAGACGAATCAAAATTTGCGATTCCAAGTACAATCAAGTTCCAGGATATGAGTGGGAAGTAGAGTGGGGGATAATTGAGAATGATTGAAGCCGGAGTTCTGTGCGCACAGAACTCCGGCTTTTGAAACCTACTTTCTCCTTTCTATCTCCTGTCGATTATATTCCATTCTCGACTGTTTATAGTCGCGCCTCGGAGCCTACAGTTGTAACTGTGTTCGTAACCACGAGACTGCACCCAACAATTCTTCACAGGGGTATACCCTAGTTTCCACTGTGTTACCAGATCAGAAAGCGACTTCGTACATAGGAACGAACTTAAGCCAGTATTAAAATAGCATATTGGACCTCATACTCAAAATGTTAGAAATCTGTATGTTAGAGATTTATGATATTATTTATATATGAAATTTCAAAGACTTCAAAATAGAAAATTTATAAGAAGAATTCAGATTTTGGCAGTATTAGTTGTATTTGTTTTGCCGTCTGCACTATCGGCTGAAGTTGTTCAATATGGATTGAATACCGCATCACTTTCAGAACAAGGAGAGAAAATATTAAATTTCTATAGTGATATTAATTTGAAAGCCGATGCGACAGTGGAAGTGGTTGAAACTATAAGAGTGATTGCATTAGGTCAAGAAATAAAACGCGGTATCTACCGAGATTTTCCAACCAAGTATCAAGACAGATATGGCAATAGTCATAATGTAGGATTCGAAATTCTCAGTGTCACGAGAGACGGAGTAACAGAAGATTATCATACTGAGAATATGGATAATGGAATTCGGGTGTATTTCGGTAATGCAGATGTTTATTTAACTCTGGGGGTTTATACATACCAATTTACTTATAAAACTGATAGACAGGTAGGATATTTTGAGGGTCATGATGAATTCTATTGGAATGTGACGGGTAATGGCTGGGTATTTCCTATTGATAATGCAAGTGCCCGCGTTACATTGCCTCAGATTGTAAATAAAGAATTATTGACCGCATCTGGATATACAGGTCCAGAAGGTTCCAAAGCGGCAGATCTAGTGACACTACCTGAAGAATCTTCGGCTACATTTATGACTACTAAACCACTTAATGCCCATGAAGGTCTGACGATTGTTTTGGAATTCCCAAAGGGAATAATTCACGAGCCAACTAATTGGGAGAATTTTAAATATTTTTTGAGAGATAATTATGTCGTAGGGATAGATATAATTTTGCTTATTTTGGTATTTATGTATTTTTATAATATATGGAATAAGGTAGGAAGGGATCCACGGTCTCGATCAATTATTCCACAGTATGAATCTCCAAGAGGATTATCTCCTGGGTCTGTTCGGTATGTTTCAAAGATGGGATTTGATAAAAAGTCACTCGTTGCAATTATTATTAATTTAGCAGTAAAAGGATGTATAAAGATAGACGAAGAGAAAAGTAAGTATAAGTTAACCTTATTTAATAAGGAAAATGTGAAATTAAGTGTTGAAGAGGAGATACTAATGAAACACTTTTTTGAAGGTGGAGATACTTTTGAAATAAAACAGACAAATTATGAAAAGATGATGAAGTGTGAGAGAGATATAAGTATAGGTTTGAACAAGGAGCATGGAGATACTTTTTTTGAAAACAATGGTTGGTATATAGCAAAAGGTGCAGGATTTGCGTTTATTGCAATATTTATAATTATAATACTAAGATCATTTCAAAGTGGAATAGTGACACTTATCACAGTGTTGTGCCTTATTGCTATAACATCAATTTTCTTTAGAATTATTCCTCGCCGTACAGTATTGGGTAGACAAGTTCAAGACGAGATAGAAGGATTCAAAATGTTTCTTGCTGTCACTGAAAAGGATCGAATGAATTTCCATAATCCACCAGAGAGAACTCCGGAATTATTTGAAAAGTTTTTGCCTTTTGCTTTAGCACTTGGAGTGGAGAATAAATGGGCGGAACAATTCGAAGATGTATTTAATAAGCTTGGTCCAGATGGATATAGTCCTACTTGGTATCATGGGAATGCACTTTCTGTTGGGACTCTTAGTGGATTTACAAACAAAATGTCTAGCGGAATGAGTAGTACTATATCTTCTTCATCTACTCCTCCTGGGTCATCCTCTGGTTCTGGTGGAGGAGGTTCAAGTGGTGGTGGAGGCGGAGGAGGGGGTGGTGGGGGATGGTAAATCCAGCACTAAATTTTTTGCAATAAAAATTTAGTGCTGGATAAATATAAATAAAAATGAGTACTAAACTTTTAATCGATGTTAGATCTGAAGATGAATTTGAGGGTGGGCACAGAGACGGTGCTGTGAATGTTCCAATTGAAAATATTATGTCTGGAGATCTTGGGGTCATTGCCACTTTGCCAAAGGATACAGAAATACAATGTTATTGTGCATCTGGTGCCAGATCGGCGGTAGTTAAACAAATTCTAAATCAGAACGGATACATGAATGTTACAAATCTTGGAGGATTATGATTCTGTAAATGGGTGTATAATTGAGATATGACTTATATTCTAAATCTTTTGAAAAAACACAGGTTCGCAATACTCAGCGCCATTATTATTTGTAGTCTTGTCGCAATTGTTGAACTCAGTACTGGGCGATCTCCATTAGGTCCTGATGGTAAATTCGGTTGGTGGGATGGAAATATTTGGGGTAGTGAGAATTCTCAACGAGTGGCTGATGCATATTCGTTTTCTCACATAATTCACGGAATCTTATTTTATGCTTTTCTTTGGCTTGTAGCACGGAAGCTCCCAATGAAATATCGTTTTGTCATTGCGCTTATTATGGAGGCCGGTTGGGAACTTCTAGAAAATTCTCCATTTATAATTAATCGATATCGTGAGGCGACAATCGCACAGGGTTATATCGGAGATAGTGTTTTGAATTCTGTGTGCGATGTTCTAATGGTTGTTATAGGATTCCTTATTGCGCGATTCTATAAAGTCTGGGTAAGTATCGCGCTTATAATTATTATGGAGCTCGGTTGTCTGTTTTGGATTCGAGATAATTTAACTTTAAATGTGGTGATGCTAGTTCATCCAGTAGAATCAATCAGGGATTGGCAGTCTGAGGGACATTAAATTAAGTATTCAATTTTCAAGTTATCAATTTTCAATTCTGTAAGGGTAACATGATTAGTACGTCTTAAATTATGAGATATAAAATTATTACATAATTATTATTAACTACTTAACTTTTTCTAACGGGATGAATAAAAACACAACATACACGATTTTAGCTTTTTCAATCCTAATTACTTTAGGCCTACTTTTTGTTGGTATTTATAAGAATAAATCAGTTGCAGTAACTACATACAATGAATGTGTTTTGGCTGGTTATCCAATTCTAGAGACATATCCAGAGCAATGTAAAACTCCAGATGGTAAGACATTTGTACGACCAATAACACCCCCTGTAAATTCTGGAACTACAAATAAAGATATAGGGGATGATTTGGTTCTTGATAACATCACATATAATCAAATAGTTACAAGTCCTCTAGTCATTACGGGTAAGGCACGCAATTTATATTTTGAGGGATCATTCCCAATTAAACTTCTTGATTCTAAAGGAAATATTTTGGCACAGGTGCCTGCACAAGCACAGGGGGAATGGATGACTAATGAATTTGTTCCATTTAAGGCGAACATAACATTTAAGGCACCGGTTCAAGGTGGTGCGGGAACACTTATATTTCAAAACGATAATCCGTCAGGAATTCCAGAGAATCTAAGAGAGCTTATAATTCCAGTTAGATTTGCTTCTACTGTATCAAGTGTTGCTAAATTTGATACAAATATAAGTATGGAGATTGGAAACAAAATAACTTTTCCTGACACATTGGTTGTCGAGTTGGAAAACATTGAGGATTCTCTGTGTAAACCTGATGTTCAATGTATCTGGGCAGGAGAATTAAGTCCTGTACTCAGAGTAGGGAAAGCGCGTAGTATTGTCCGCCTTGGCACATCAACTAAAACTTCTGTTACATTTGGTAACTACACCTTCACCTTGAATAGTGCGACAGAGACAGTTGCAAATATATCTGTAAAGAAAAATAATTAATCTATATTATTTTAATATCCTACAGAATACTGGAATGATAAAACAAGGGGTGTGTATCAATAGAAGTGGTTTTTTGCTATGATTCAAGGATGAAAATCAAATCAGCTGTATTCATGAGAGGGGTAAAGGGGGATAATGATATCCTGGACGATGGTGTGCCTCAGGTGGCCTTTATAGGGCGTTCTAATGCTGGTAAATCATCTCTCATCAATTCTTTTACAGGTATTAAGGATCTAGCAAGGACGAGTGCTACTCCGGGGCGGACTCAAGAATTAAATGTTTTTATGATTAATAAAAGCCACTATTTTATTGACCTTCCTGGGTATGGATTCGCTAAAACTACTTTTGAAGCATGGCAGAAGCTTAACAAAATGATCTATTGGTATTTGTTTGATTCAAAACATAATCCAAAAGTAGTTTTGATTATTGATGCAGAGATAGGTCCGACATTGGATGACCTTGGTATGCTTAAATTCCTAGAGGAAAGAGGTAGAGAGATTGTAATCGTAGCAAACAAAGTGGATAAAATAAAAAAATCTCAGTATTTAAATCAGCTTAAAAAGATTGGTGAAAAAATTGTCGGTCACAAAATAATTCCTTATTCTTCTAAAACTAAAGTGGGAATTGGAGAGTTGTCTGATGAATTGTTAGGAAGAAGATAAATAATAAAATATAAAAAAACTACTCGATACTAGATCGAGTAGTCGTGCTCAATGGTCTGACTCATATCCCAAGTGTAATTATCACTGTCTTGCCACAATCGAATCATGTACGGCACTCTGCCGACAATTTCTTGAAGAATTATTATCCTCGTCTTGTCTGGAAGTGTGAAAATCGCGTTGATAGCTATCGAATTTCCAAAACTTTTCATTTTCTGGTAGTAACGATACGTCAATTCGAAGTAAACTTCAGGAGTGATTTGTTCTATGATTTGATCAAACAGTAATCTATTGCAACGGCAGTCACCGTTTAGATATGCTCGGTTAGTGCCATTTTTCCAACCACCTGGTTCGGGAGAAGAACGAATTATTCTAGACATACTGTATACATAGTACCAATATGAGAGTAAAGAAACAAATTTTGTTTATTTGCTTTTAATTTGTGATTCATTCTATAATTACTATGTCAGATTTACTATTTAATCACACTAATTTTATGATGAAATATTATGGACATGGATTTGAGTATGGTGGAATGATGGGGTCATCAATTATTTGTTCCTTGATTTCTGCGGTTGTATTTATTGATCTCGTACTTTTGGGAATTTGGCTTTGGAAGAAAATAGAAAATGAAAAGAGTAGAAATCACAAGTCAGAATAAAAAACAAAACCGCCTTAAGGCGGTTTTGTTTTTTGGGAATGATATAATATCCCAATGAATATTTTTGGTAGTAATTTAACGCGAACTTTCTATGTTGGTCAAAGTGAAATACCAGTTTTGGTCTGTGCTAGAAAGGGGTCTAAAAAAATAAATATTACAGTCAGGACAGACGGAACAGTTAGGGTTACTCACCCGCGTTTGGTCAGAAATAGTTATATTATGAAGTTCGTAGAATCAAAATCTGAATGGATTGAATCCAAGGTAAAATATTTTAAGAATAGAAACCCTATTTTAAGTCTTAAGCACAAAAGGTTAGAATACATAAAGTATTCTGAAAAGGCTATCGTTTTGGTAAAGGAAAGATTAAAATATTTTAATCAGTACTACAATTTAGAATATAAGAATATTTCAGTCAAAAATCAAAAGACTAGATGGGGGAGCTGTTCGTCTAGAAAAAACCTATCATTTAATTACAAAATAATTTTTTTACCGCCAGAGTTGCAAGACTATTTAGTAGTTCACGAATTATGCCATTTAAAAGAAATGAATCACTCCAAAAAATTTTGGAATTTAGTGGGAGAGAAGATTTTGGATTATAAAAAGTTAAGTAAGTCACTTAGGATTGGTGATTTTAAATAATATGGACTATTACGTTTATATTTTAGAATGCGCGGACAAGACTTTATATATTGGATCAACTAATGATCTTAAGAAAAGAGTTGTAGCTCACAATACTTTAAAAACTGGCGCGCATTACACAAAAATCAGAAGACCTGTAACACTTAAATATTCTGAGAAGTTTAAAACTAAAAGCGAGGCAATGAAAAGGGAGTGTGTTTTGAAGAAATTAACTAGGAAAGAAAAATTGAAATTAATTAATAAAAAACCTCACTCGACGACGAATCGCGAGTGAGGGTTGATTGTTGAGGGTGTTACTCCTTGGGCTTAATGACGTCGGAATGAAGCGAATCCCAAAGCGCTAGAATATCCAAACACTTTTTGGTAACGCGAGCGGTAACTTTTCTACGGTCATCCACGGCATGTATGCGTTCAACATAGCCCAGTTTCTCCATTCGGTCGATCATTCCGGTGGTAGCAGCTGTGGTGTGTCCCATTTTCCGAGCAATGTCGGTCATTGTGATTGATTTGTCATTTTCACTCGGTGAGGCCAGCCATTTTAGGAGGCACATTTGGCTTAATGTAATGCCTCCAGTTTTCTGCGACCATGCATTGAGTGAGAGCATGAAGATGCTCATCTCGAGTGTCAGTGTTGTCATTTGTCAGTAAACCTCCAAAGGAGGATTTGGTATTTTGCTTGTGCGCTTCCTAGTGAGAGAAGCTTTGTGACTAACCGCGCTCACTCGCGGGCCGCATCCGGGGATATGCTACAAATTACTCTGTAGCACTCCAAGTTTTTTATTGGGCAAGGGTTGTATTCTGATTTGAGACCAGAGCAACTAGTTGTTTTACCCCAATTCACCTTGGTACAGACGGCTTTTTACTACCTCCTCAACAATTTTATATGAAGCGAAGGCAGAGATCGGTTTACATATATTTCTACATATAAAACAAGCTCCACCTTCGCGTTAAAAAGAACATTGTTTAACCGCTAGTATTATGGCATTATTTTAACCAAAAATCAATAGTTCGAGCAAAAACTTAGTCCCTTTCAAAATGGAAACTATTTTAATTTGTACTATAATTGAGTGATGAATAAAGATAAAAAAATTGTGTCTCTGTTTATATTATCAATTTTAGGTTTTTGGTTTTCTGGATATTTGAGCGGAATAAAGTTTTTGAGTGAGACGTGTGCATTCGGTGAGTCATGCCCATATTTTTTGGGATATCCTGCATGCTATTTTGGTTTTATAATGTTTACTTTATTATTAATATTTAGTTTTGGATTGACATTTGGCAGAGTAAATATTCAAACTGGGATAAAGGGAGTTATGTCTGTATCATTTCTTGGAATATTATTTGCTGGATATTTC
Organism: uncultured Candidatus Saccharibacteria bacterium; assembly: GCA_964577785.1. Classification (GTDB taxonomy): domain Bacteria; phylum Patescibacteriota; class Minisyncoccia; order Phycocordibacterales; family CAIRYW01; genus JAQBQZ01. Next base: position 31,541 of record CAZOAK010000001.1, read on the forward strand.
ACACTATATGAGATTCCGGTTTTATTCCAAAAAGGTTTGAGTGCTTATGTATTAGGGCTTCCTACTTGTGCATTAGGACTTATATTTTATGTTCTAGTATTCTGCATTGGGATATCTGCTAAGAAAAAATATTAAATTATTTAAATTTTGGGTAACGAAAACCGCTCAACACAACGAAAGTTGGATGAGCGGCTCGATTTACCATTGTGGGTTTACACTTGTAAACCTATAGGAACTTCTTGGGACGTACTTCGTCCTCGGAGCGAATCTAGTCTCTGCTTTAGGGGCTTCGATAAGATCCATATCCTATTTCACAGTACGCGAGCTGCATACTGAGATAAGGGAATTGGTGATCCCTGGAATGTACAATGCGGAAAGTTAACCGCGTTTCTAATTATCATCCGGACTAGGGATAGGGGAAGGGAAAAAGTCCGAACTTAAATTAGTTTGATGCTACTTCACCAAGCGATTCTTCGAAAAGATTCGCTTCCCAATTTCTTCGTTTGATGAGACCGCTGACATTCTTATGACTGCCGGCGTTCACATATAAGCGAATTAGCTTGGGTGCACATTCAAGATTACCGCTGTTTAGGCGATTCTTGTAACATGCAAGCTTTTCAAGGTTACCTCCGCCAGTATTGTGACAGAAGGAAAGTAGAGCGAAACGCTGTTGAAGCGTCAGATCAACTTTCACCATATCCCGAACCATCGCATCGTAGGTAGGGATTGTTACTTCTTCCATCCATCGGTCTGCTTCATCCTTGGTCATAGACTTCGGGAATTCCGCATCCTTTTTCAAGAATCCATAACGCTTTGCATCGGCGATTTCGCCGGGTGTTGTTCCGTATCCAACTTCGAGTACATCTGACCGAAGTTTGTCCTTGTGGACTGTGGATTCTTTGACATCACCATTATGCAGAGGTGAATTCTCAAAGGATTTGAGTTGGTCGATCCACTCGCGCGGATAACCACAAATCTCATCGTGAATTTTGATCACTTTCTCGAACTCTCGGGCGTTTTGGTAAATGCCCATGAAGAATTCTGTCACCTTCGTGACAACCGTGATCGGCTTGGCAACAGGCAGGTTTACTGGTGTTGCTTTTGGTAATTCAAGCGTTTTCTCCTCAGTGGTTGTGACACCGCTTTTGGGGTTGTGCTTGAGTGAATACACATATCCTCCAATGCTAAACATCGAAAGAATAATGCACATTACCAATCTGCCGGTCATGACTCGATCAGTGATTTTTCCCAACTTGTTGAGGATTCTGTCCACACACAAGTCGTGAAATATCATAATGATAAAAGTCGCGACAATAACCATTTGATAATCCATCCTTTTTTCCGACTGCATCAGATTTGTATCCAATGCGAAGCCAATCAATGCGGCCAAAATGGCCTGCATCAAATAGCTATACATCACACCCCCGTAGCAACGGGCCACAAACACCACTAAGGTGTAGAGGATTGTAGCTGTGAGTGCGACGCTTGGTTTGAGCAGTGGGGTGAATGTCATTCCAGCGAATTGCTGGAGGATGACACCGATGCCGATTGAGAACAGAATCGTGCTCAGAATGAGCAGAGATTTGATCTGACGGTTCTTAACATTATCGATTTTTTTAACGTTTTTCATGACGTGTAACCTTTCTTGCTTTTTTGTTTTTCGATGAACATACCTTCTACTACATAGCAGAGGCATTCTGGCAATTGTATCATAGATTTGACATAATGTCAAACATGAGGGTAAGCTCGAAAGCTGGTTAGTTAATCAAAAAATCAAAACTATTCATAAATCTTAAATCCTAAATCTTACATCAGTTCAGCTATCCAGAACCCTAAAATAATGTTAAAGTAACGACTTATGGCAAAAGCTGACAGTGTTATATCGTTTGAAAAGGCCTCGTTTGAATACGGGGTCAATAAGCCAATTCTCGACTCTGTGGATTTCACTATTCGTCGTGGGACCAAAATCACCATCATGGGTCAAAACGGTGCTGGTAAAAGCACTATTTTTCAAATAATTACAAAAGGAGTGCGTCTTGATTCAGGTAAGGTCAATATTTCAAATCACATGACAATTGCTTTATCAAAACAAGTGATTGCTCGAGAAGATTTGGATTTAACTGTTCGAGCTTTTTTTGAAAAATGTTTTGCACAAAAAGTGTATGATATTGATCCGCGAATAGATGAAGTGTTAGAGGTTGTAAATTTAAAGGGTCATGAAAAGCTTCATGACAGAATTATTAGATCTTTTTCTGGTGGTCAACAAGCGAGATTACTTCTAGCATCGGCTCTTATTCAGAATCCTGATCTTTTGCTTCTTGATGAGCCAACAAATAATTTGGATAAAGCAGGTATTAAGCATCTAACAGATTTTCTAGTTAATTACAGAAAAACTGTTGTTGTTATTTCTCACGATGCGGAATTTTTGAATGCGTTTACTGACGGGGTTTTGTATTTAGATATTAACACTCGGAAGGTTGAGCAATATTCTGGTAACTATTTTGATGTGGTCAAAGAAATAAGTGCAAGAATAGAAAAGGAGAATAGAAAAAATGCCCAGCTCGCAAAAGAAATTCAAGACAATAAGGATAAAGCCAATTTCTTTGCTCAGAAAGGAGGACAAATGAGACTTGTAGCTAAAAGGATGCGTGACAAAGCAGAAGAATTAGAGGAAGAAAAGGTGGATGTGCGAAGAGAGGATAAAAGTATTAGACCATTTATAATTCCAGCCGAAAATGATCTATCCGGAGATATCATAAGTATCACAGGATTTGGAATTATAGGAAAAAATCATAAACCAGTACAGAAAAAAGCAAATATAACATTACGGAAGGGTCAACATTTACTTTTAAAAGGTCCTAATGGAATTGGTAAAAGCACCCTGCTTGAATCTATCGCACAAGGTAAGGCAATGGGAGCAAAAATAAAGGATGGAACCAGAATTGGATATTACAGACAGGATTTTTCTACTCTTGATTTTAATGCTAGCGTTTATGATTGTTTGATGTCTGCAATGGATAAAAAGGATGAACAAATAATGCGTGGGACAGCTGCAGGGTTTCTTATTACAGGAGAAATAATTAAAACAAAAGTGGGTGATCTATCAGAAGGGCAGAAGGGGTTAGTGGCATTTGCACGGCTTGTTCTAGAAAGACCAGGATTACTAATTCTCGATGAGCCAACTAACCACATAAACTTCCGACATCTTCCGGTTATTGCTGAGGCATTAAGTAAATTCCAAGGTGCCATGATTATGGTATCTCACGTACCGGAATTCGTGGCTCAAATAAAGATTGATGAGATTTTGGATTTGGAGAAATAAAGAGTTTGTCATTTTTATAATGAAATATATAATTAAAGTATGAATGGGTTATTAGATAGTAAGCTATTGGATCAAACTCCCGAGGAGAAAATTTTTCACGAAATTGAAAAAACTTTGGAAGTTATAACTGAATCAAAGACTGCATCACCTGCAATAAAACTTGCACTATATAATTTTTTTAAACAGAATCCGGATTACAAGACTGAGGATTTGGATAGAGAGATTGCCAAACTGGATGAATTGGCAATGAAGGAGGAATCGTATAAAAACAACAATAAGGTTCCAACTGTTGGGACAGAACTTGAGTTTCCAATTGAGTGGATTACAAAAAATGAATCTGATACTCTGACAATCTTGGGAGTTAAAAATGAACCAGAGCCACAGTATGACCATCTTCATGAAGTCAATCAACATTTTTCATACAGCTCAGAGACTCAGGCAAGAGTTATTGAAGAACTAAAAAAAGCTAGAATTATTAGAGTAAGTGATGACCAGAGTTTATCTCTTCATGTTAATTTTGGTGTTCCTAAAAATTTAATCAGTCGTGAGGATTTCCAGGATGTAACTAACCTTGCTGATTTTTTTGTTAATGTATCAACAATTACATATGCTTCTGTGCAACGAATAGATACTCGCAAATCTGCCAATACATTTATTGCACATGCAACTGATGTAGAGAAAAACGAAAAAACAGGTAATCTTAGATTTGAAATTAAAACATTAGGATTTGAAAATCTTGTTGCTTATAGAGCTGTAGAAGAATTACAAATGATTTGTGCAGCATACTTCGCATCTATAAAGAAAAAGTATGATTCAGGTCAGTGTGATGGCGAAGATAATAAATTGCAAACCATTTGGGATGAGTTTGTGGATGAATTTATCCAATTAATTGATAAATATCACCCTAGAGGGGATTCACCGATTGGTATATATTCAAATTATGGGCAGTGCGTTTTATTACTGAAAGAACACCCTGAAATAAATGAGGAGGCCAGACTTATTTTCAGTAAATACGCGAGGGAGGTCAAAAGTCTACTCTTTGGAGATAAATAAAAATACCCTCAAGCCGAAGCTTTTGGGTATAGAAAATTGAGATCCTGAAATCTAGAAGATGCGGATTTGGCTCAGTCCAGTTTTTTCCACCTTTTTTCGTGCGAGTATTTCAAGAGTTCTCCGGGTAACCTTTGCTTTAGGTGCAAGAGTGTTTGTGACAATCTTCACGGACAAATCAAAGCTTTGGTGGGCAATAATGAATGTCACTGCCTGATCGTCTAGATCCAATGTAATCTGAGGTGACTTATAGATGAATCGCCCAATACGGATTACTTTGCTTTTCGATTCATCCAACTCCAACCTTGCGGTCTTCTTGTCATTGGTCGGGAGACTGCATTGAACGATTTCATCATTGCTGTCTAGAACCGTAATGCAGATCACCTGGAACCTGCTCAGCACTTTGGGGTCCTTTTTAGCTTTCTTCCTTTTCCAATTTTTCCTTTTAGCCATAATTTTCTGGGTTGTTGGTTTGATAGGGAATGAGGGTAAATATTCTATCCTTAAAAACACATTATAAATGTTCTTAAGGATAGAATATTTAAGGAATCGAATTCGTCACAAACTACTGCAGAAAGTCTCTTTAAAGGTACATGTTCAGACGAACTATACATTAGTGTTTTGTATTAATCAAACAAAATCTCTTGCATATCGAACAATCGTTCGATATAATTGGAGTATGAAAAAGAAAGGGAAACCATTCACATTCTATATATCTGCAATTGAAGCCTTTTATACCAAGCATCGAAGGATGCCTTCTTATGAAGAATCTGCCAAAATATTTGGATTTAAATCTAAAGATTCGGCATTTAGAATTATTAAGCAAATGATTCTAAAAGGAAATTTAGATAAAGATAAGAATGGTAAACTCATACCAATAAAATCTAAAGTATTTAAAACAAAACCTCAGAGTATTAATGAAGGATTGGCACTCCTTGGTCTTGTGGAGGCAGGATTTCCAACGCCAGCGGAAGAAAACAATCTAGATAGAATTACACTCGATGAGTGGCTTATAGATGACAGAGATTCATCATTTATGCTCAAAGTTAAGGGTGAATCTATGCAGGACGCTGGTATACATGCCGGTGATTTCGTTATCGTAGAAAGAACTAATGTTCCAAAGGTTGGTGCAATAATTATCGCAGAAGTTGACCACGAGTGGACCATTAAATATTTACGCAAAGATTCTAAAGGATATTATCTAGAACCAGCTAATCCAAATTTTAAAATAATTCGTCCAAAAGAAGATTTGAAAATAAGTGCCATAGTTAAGGCTGTTATCAGGAAGTATTAATCCGTCCCGTTCGAAATCCTTCAGTTGAACAGAGTTACATATTCAAATTAAGCAAAAGCATGATAATCAGTTTAGATTTAAATATACTACGGAAGCGCTTAACTTTATTGCAAAACAAGCTAGAGATTAACGATTTATTAATTATTAAATAATATTGGGACGGCGGTAAGCGCTTCCTATTTCGAACGGGATGAGGAATTACATTATTCACATTGATGGTGATGCATACTTTGCATCATGTGAAGTAGCTAGACGGCCTGATCTTTTTGGTCAGCCTGTTGTTGTAGGTGAAGAAAAAGGTATTGCATGTGCTATGACCTACGAGGCCAAGGCGCTTGGTGTTTATCGTGGAATGCCGGTGTTTAAGATACGACAAGAATTTCCACAAGTGACCGTAATATCATCGCATTTTGAACTCTATCATGAGTATAATAATAAATTGGTAGAGATTCTCAAACAATATTTACCAAAGGTAGAAAGATATAGTGTGGATGAATGTTTCGCCGTAACTCCTAAAATGGATGAAGAAAATATTCAACCATTTGTAGAAATGCTAAAAAATAAAGTTCAAACTTCGCTTGGGATTACTTTTTCTTTTGGAGTTGCTACTACCAAAACTTTGGCTAAAATCGCCTCAAAAAAGGACAAACCAGATGGGCTAGTGGTACTCTTACATCCTAATTTCATAGAAAAAACTCTCACAGAGACTCCTGTGGCTTCGATTTGGGGTGTTGGTAGACAAACTAGTGCTAAACTAATTGGAATAAATATTCTGACTGCTAAACAATTTATTGATGTACCTAAGGACCAAATCCTTTCTTTATTTTCTGAACCGGTATTTAATACTCACGAGGAATTACTTGGAAATAAAATATTTGATGTTAGTGATACATATGAACCGCAGAAAAGTGTCCAAGCCACTAGATCAATGGATAAATCAACCTCATCCGAAAATGTTCTTTGGAGTGAATTATCTAGGAATGTTGAAATGGCTTGTGAGGATATTAGAAGGATGAATCTTTTGGCCGGCTCTGTAGGATTCTTTTATAAAAAAGCTGTGACAAAGTATCGAGTGTCTCATGCTTTTAAATTATCTTTACATTCTGATGATCCGACAATGATCTTAAAAGAAATAAAAATCTTTCTGTCCAAGGTCTATGAAAAAAATGAGCGCTACAAGGGGACTGGTGTCAGTCTTTATGATTTAAGGTCCAAAGACATGGTCACAAATGACCTTTTTGGCGAAAGTAGGTGTATGGATATATCCTCTAATTTGCGATTAAAGGCCGTCGATGGATTAAACCGAAAATTTGGAAAATGGACAATTATGCATGCGTCGAGTTTGAACTCTGTTTTGAGAAGAAATAAAGAAGGGGAAGAAAGAAATAAAAAAGATAATTTTATTTATGGTTTGCCATTACCGTATATGGGTGAAGTTAACTAGCCAAAATTTTAAAATTTGTAAGGGGAAGTGCTTCCTTAAAGTCCCTATAGTATTATTACCGAAAAGATATATTGTGCGACATGCATACAATCGGAAGGACCTGTATTCCCGACCGCTAAACATCATTAAAATTTTGGACTTGGTTAGAACTATATAATTATTTATATAAAGATTTAAGTATTCAATTATTTAAGAATAAGAAATAAAAAACTGTCCGCACTTTTTACAAAGCGGGACAGGTACGAATTCCGGGATGATCAGATGACTGTGATGGCTACACCGCTCAATGGATTTGGTGAGCCAAATCCCCTGTTGCTAGGTATGAGCGAATCAGCAATGGGTTGTTCGGATTGGGCACACACCTCATGGGAGAAAAAAGGTGTCTTTTCAACCCAGAAATTCGGATGCACTGATGATGGTTCGAATGGGATTTGTTGCCTGTAGTGTGTCTGACAGTCAGCACCTTTAAGGCAGGTGCCGTCATGCGAGTCGATTGGGCCACCGCAATGGGGGCATTCTTCATTCTTTGGATCAGGGAGTGAACAGCACATGGTATTACTTTTTCTTTGGCTTGTTGTTGGTTGCGTTGTTTTTGGAGTCAATCCTACCCTTCTCATTCCACTGGAATTCAAAGAGCAGGTTATCCAGATAATGTTACAACTGGGTTTAGGTTTTGTCTATAGTAGTTATGAACAGCGAGTTTGTCTGGTATAATCTATAAATGCAAGACATATCTAAATGGGAATTTCATACTGACTCAAAGCAGGCCTGGGACGCTATGCTTCTTGATATTTCTACCGCCAAAGAAAGCATTGATCTAGAGCAATTTATTCTCGGGTATGATGCTATTGGAATAAAGTTCCTTGATGCGCTAAAAGCCAAATCTCTGGTCGGAGTAAAGGTTCGAATCTTTTGTGATGAAGTAGGAAGTCTTTCTTTACGTAGATCAGGTATTGCTACTTCCCTTTCTGAAGCTGGGATAGAAATAAAGTTTTTTAATTCTGTAATACCTTGGAGTCCAAATAAGGAAAGTTTATGGTTTTTTCGTGATCACAAAAAACTTTTAATAATTGATAAAAAGATTGGGTTTACTGGAGGTGTCTGTTTAGGTGATGAAATGCGTGATTGGAGAGAAAGCTCTGTTAGAATCGAGGGACCTGTGGTTGCTCAGATGACAGAATCTTTTGACGTTATGTGGAATAAGAAGTATCACGAGTTTAAGTTTTATTTTAAGAAAAAAAATAAAAATTTAACACAAAACTACAGCTTTAATTATATTACTAATGCTCCCTTGCCTCGAAAAAGATATATGTACAGGGAGCTTATTAGAGCAATTAAAAGTGCCAAACATTATATTTATCTTACGACCCCTTATCTACTCCCAGACTCTCGCCTACTTAGAAACATAAAAAGAGCAGCTCGAAGTGGTGTTATGGTACGTATTCTTGTTCCGATGAATACAAACAGTCGTCTAGTTAATGTTGGATCTGGGACCTTCTTTGACGATATGCTCGAGGCTGGGATTCAAATATTTAGATACAATGGAGCAATGATTCATTCTAAAACCGGTGTGATAGATGGAGTGTGGTCTACGATTGGGAGTCTTAATCTAGATAACCTGAGTCTCAGATATAATTTTGAGGGTAATATTGTGTCGACTGATAAGAGTTTTGCTTTTGAGCTTGAAAGGCAGTTTCTCGATGATTTAAAGATTTCTACTAGATTAACTAAGGAGGAATGGAATAAGCGGGGCTTGATCAGAAGAATATTTGAGATTCTGATTTGGCCGCTTAGGAAACTGCTTTAAAATACAGGTGGTAAGTTGGTTAGCTAGTTAGGTTGCAAGGAAAAACAAACAGCACCGCGGCTTTGCCGCGGTGCTGTTTTTGAGTTTAAAAGCTTCTAAGCTCTAAGCTTATTCCTTTCTAAGCTTTATTTAGTATTCAACGCAACTTCTGTTGATCTCCAACAAGGGCTAGATGAGTTCCACGGTACTGTACCTTCTCTGTCATAAAGATATTTAGCATAAGCTAAGTTACCTTCTAGAGTCATGATATCCATACCAAGCTTTTGTGATGTTTTCAGGTGATAGTAGGTGTTAACCTGCATCACTCCTACGTCATCATTGTTCACTTTTCCTCGAAAGACAGTTACTCCGTCTTTTTCGAATTGTCGGTTCCTTGATTCGCACCAAGCAACTTTCGCCATTATAGGATCATTCTTGAAATACTCCTTAACCATTTCCTCGACTGATTTCGGTACTTTAACAACAGGAGTTGATGCTAAAATATTCACACTTGTTGATGCCGTGGCATCGATAGGATTGGTGTTTGGTATCATAAAAGATGAAGCCATAAGACCAATACCTGCTAAGAAACTAACGATAAGCTATTTTATTATATTTTAATTCTGGAATGCAGACCTGTTCTGGAGGTGTCGGTATAAAAACAAAAAATCAGTGACTACTGATTTATGCTTAATATACTAGCACATCTTGGCCATAAAGTCAACTTAAACCATTGATTTTTGAACCTGTAAAGCTTTAAAATATGTTGTAAAATAAGGGCATTTTGGAATCGTACAATTGACAAAATACGAGCTTTATTTTAAAATATTTGCCACAAAACAGCGCCTGCGACAACAATCATCAAAATTGTGGTAAACCAGCCCAAAAATTGCCCTACCCTACCGTTTTTATAGGGTCCCATAATACTAGAATTGCCTGCCAAAAGCATTATAAAGACCAAAGCAATGGGTGCAACAAGTGCATTGGCAACAGATGTGTATACCAAAGCTTTCATAGGATTCACTCCAAAGAAATTAAATAGTAATCCAAAGAGAACAGAGAGACCTATAATAAAATAAAACATTTTAGCATCCGAAGGTTTACGGTAGAGACCCTCCTTGTAGTCAAAGGTTTCAGTAAATATGTATGCTGAGGATGCGGCGAGTACCGGTATTGCCAAGAGTCCTGTACTTATAATTCCAAAGGCGAATAGTATGTATGAGAAATTACCAGCAAGAGGTCTCAGTGCTTCAGCTGCTTCTTTGGCACTTGTGATGTTTGTAATTCCTGCTTTAAACAGTGTTGAGGCACAAACGGTAATAATAAAAAACATAACGATATTAGAAAGAAACATTCCTCCCCAAACATCTATGCGCATTTGCTTCATGTTCTTCGGTCCATCTTCAATTCTAGACTCTACCGTCGTTTCTCCCTTACTTATTTCATCCTCAACCTCTTGCGATGTTTGCCAGAAGAATAAATAAGGAGAAATAGTTGTTCCAAGTATGGCCGCAATTATAATCACACTATCTCTATTCCATTCAAATGAAGGTATGAAAGTATTGTAAACCAACTCCGTCAAATCGAGATGGAGTATCAAACCGCAAAATATGTATGCCAAAAGTGACATTGCAAGCCATTTAAGATATCTCGCATATTTGTCATATGTCACAAATATTTCCAAGTAAACTGTGAGGAGGGAGATTATTAAGAGCGGAATCCAGAATGGTGATGCTGGAATAAACATGGTGACTACTTCTGCCATAGCCCCGAGATCTGCCCCAATATTTAAGGTGTTTGCAAGTATTACAAAGAATCCACAAAAATACAGCCACTTCTTTGAGAAGTTTAGACGGATATTCTCAGCGAGTCCGCGTCCTGTAACAAGAGCGATTCGCGCACAAATTTCTTGTACCACTCCCATAAGAATGAATGAGTAAGGGGCAAGCCAAAGAAATTTGAATCCAAACTGTGCTCCGGTTTGTGAATAAGTGGCAATCCCAGATGGGTCGTCATCAGCCGCTCCAGTTGTGACACCAGGACCAATCATTCCCCACCATTTTTTGATTTTATTAAGCATGCCTTATTATAGCAAAGATTACATTTTATTTATTTTTGCAGCCATGGAATCTTAAATTCTTTAAATTCAGGGAACATTGGTTTGTCATTAAATAATCTTGAGAAAGCTTCTACTTCCCATTTGGCACCGTTTATTGCAATATGAGGTTTTGGTTCTGTGGGTATACCCACATATTCCATTATCTTATCTGAATCTAGGTCTGTTCTATGGTTTGCATGTGGCACAGCAAGTCCTCGCTTGTTCATGTGGAAATATACGATTGAGTGAAGGTCAATAACTCTTTTTGGAATTGAGATATTGATTCCTGCCCTTTCAGCGCCTGCGATGAGAAATGCTACATCGAAAGAAGGGTTTTGGCCAGCAACAGTGTGGTCATTTTTATCCTTAATCCAATCTAAAAAATCTTTAACAATTTCTGCCTCACTTTGTTTAGATTTATCTAGCAGCTGTTCGTGTGTCATGCCATTCACCATCAGTGACTCTTCTTCAATTCTAGCTCCCTCAAAGATATAACACTCCTTGAAGAAAGTATCCTTAGGATTATCAAAATCAATTGCTCCAATAGATACCAATGAATGGTATCGTGGATCTGTGCCTGAAGTTTCTACGTCAACGATTAGCATTTGGGTTCAGGAATTAAGTATTAAGAATTATGTATTAATTATAGATTAGAAAATGGAATGTGGAAAGCAGGTTAAATAGTAACTATGTTGCAATTTAAGTTGAGTGTAAGATACGTTGACCACCTACATCCCTTTACAATTACTCGCCTTCGCAAACCCTGCTTTCTCAGCTTCGAGAGCGCTTGCAAAAAATACTTTGTTTTTAGCCAAAATTCTTTCCGCTGAACCACACCAAGGGAGGTAGTATTTTGTTCCATTTTTGGATGCTACTACCTGCCCGCCATTGTTTGAGACTGCAGTCGATGGCAGGCGGGCCTGTCCGCCATCGGCCGAGTCAGCAGGCGACGACAGGCGGGCCTGCCCAGTGATAGTCTTATCCGAATTATCGATTTTGGTTAGTGGTACAGTATTCGAAGAGGTTTGTTTCGCGGATGTGTCTAGGGTGTTGTTTTCGAATGTTATATCACTGCTATCGCCTACCCCTTTTAATACGGAATATTTACCCAATAGGAATGAGGAGATTGCCACCGTAGCTATAATAATTGACACCCCTATCTCTTCTGGGTGTCTTATTATAAACAGCTTGATTTTGTTCAAATATCGGGTTATTATACTCACTAAGTTAAGTTAGATCCTATAAGGTTACTTTTATGGTGTATCTATTATAAACGAGAAAACAATTTTAAGATAATTATAATTTAAATCATATGGCAACCAAAAAAGCCGGCGGTACCGCCAAAAACCTGACAGATTCAAATCCAAAGTTCCTTGGAGTGAAGCTGTCGGATGGAGAAACAGCAAAAATCGGGGACATCATAGTTCGCCAGAGAGGAACAGCAGTTATGGCGGGAAAGAATATAGGTGTAGGAAAGGATCATACACTATTCGCACTTAAGCCAGGGATTGTAGAATTCAAAAACAAAAGAAAACTAAATTTTGATGGAACAAAGACTGTGAGAAAGATTGTTAACATTAAAGCTTAGCAGGAAAGAAGCTTAGGGGCTTAGAAGGAAAACAAAATAAAAACAGCACCGCGGCTTTGCCGCGGTGCTGTTTTTGATTGAATACTTGAAAATTGAGACTTGAATACTTCAATTAAATTGCTTCAACAGTCAATTTAATAACTGCTTTCTTATCCCCCACCCTAACCACAAGATCATGTGGTCCTGTTTCTTTGATATGTTTATCTAGTACAAGAAAATCAGGATGGATATCTGCGCCAATAGATTTTTTGATTGCTTCAATAATCTCGTTCGCATGGAGTTGTGCGAACAGGTGACCTTTACTATTAGCTTTGGCTTTTATAACAACCTCTTTCTCGTTAATTTGAGCTAGATTTTTGATCAACAAATCTTCTTGTATTTTCTTTTCAGCAAGCATTATTGTTTTGAGGCTCTCAATCTTTTTTATCTCAGAATCTGTTGCAATTTTTGCAGATCCTTGCGGTATTAGATGGTTTAGAGCAAACCCATCAGCCACATTTTTGATATCAAATTTTCTTCCAATTTTCGCAACGTCTTTAAGTAGTATTACTTTCATTTCGATTATATTTAATTTTTCTTTGCTAATTCTAACGCTTTGTCTAACTGAGGATCTTTTTTTGCAGCAATATCCTCTGGTGTTAACTCAACGATGTGATCCGGTACAATCCCGTTATGAGATATTGAAGTTCCTTTCGGTGTTAGCCATCTTGCGATTGTAACCTTTAACATTGAATCGTCTGTAAGTGGTATTAATTCTTGTACAGATCCTTTACCGTAAGTTTTTGTTCCAACAAGGACTGCTTTGTCATAATCCCTCAAGGCACCAGCAAATATTTCCGATGCAGATGCAGAATTTTCATTTACCAACATCACTATTTTTACATTGTTGTTAAATAGGTTGTATCCTTTACTTCTATATGATTTAGGATCCTCTTTTTTACCAAAATCTTCAGTCACAATTACTTTACCTGTTCCTAAAAACCAACTTGATATATCAACAGCTGCTTCTAGGTATCCTCCTGTATTATTTCGGAGGTCTATTATTAGTTTTGAGTCTTTGTTATCAACGAATTCTCTGAGTGCAGATCTAAATAGTTCAGGAGAATTAGATGTGAAGCTTGTAAGCTTGATGAGGAAAACACCATCCTCTAATCTCTCTGTCTCAATAACTGGTACAGTCACGGAGTCTCTCTTTATGGCCATCTCAACTTTAGACTTACTACTTCCTCTAACAATAACTAAATTTACTATTGTCCCCTTTTTTCCTCTAATTAGAGACACGGCCTCATCAATATCAATTCCTGACATATTTTTTCCATTAACCTCTGTTATGATATCTCCCTCTGTAACACCATTTTTTTCTGCTGGGGAATTTTTAATTACCGAAGTTACTGTTAAAACACCTGTTTTCATTGAAAGTACTGCTCCAATTCCATCCACACTACCTGATAGGTCGGTGTTGAAGCTTTTTGTTTCCTCTGGTGGAAGATATGTTGTGTATGGATCACCCAATGACTCAGCCAATCCCTTAATTGCTCCATAGATTTTATCTTGCTCGCTAGTTGTTGTAGCCGTATCAATGTATCTATCTTCTAGTATGTCCCACGCTTTCCAAAAGGCTGACATGTCGATACTATTTCGGTCACTTGTTAAATTATTTGTATAGGTACTTGCAATTGCTGTTTTGTTTGCGTCAACATATAGTCCAGCAAAAAAAGAAACTGTTACTAAAAAAGTGGTTCCTACTATAATTCCAGCTCTTTTCCCCAAGTTTTTTATTGTTTGATTCATTAGGCAATTATGTCAAAAAAAACGTGCCTGTGCAACTTATTCAAATAATAGTATAATTCTCTTTATCTACAGAAACTTGTATGACAATACATCTATACAACACATTAGGTAAAACTAAGCAAGAATTCAAACCGATAAACGAATCTGAGGTTCGTTTGTATTCTTGTGGACCGACTGTCTATTATGATGCTCATATTGGCAATTTACGCGCTTATGTGTTTGTTGATATATTGAAAAGAACTCTCAAATACAATGGGTACAAAGTTAAGCATATTATGAATGTGACAGATATTGGGCACCTGACGAGTGATGCAGATGATGGTGAGGATAAAATGGTCAAAGCACTCAAACGAGAAGGTAAAGAAATGACTTTAGAAAATATGCGTGGAGTTGCTGACTTCTATTTTGAAAAATTTAAAGTAGATCTAGAAAAACTAAATATAGAATTCCCAGATAAATTCCCTTTTGCAAGTGATCATATTAAAGAAAGTGCTGGCATGATTTCTGTTTTAATTCAGAAGGGATTTGCTTACCAAACTAGTGATGGAATATATTTTGATACTTCAAAAGACGAGAATTATGGCAAACTTGGTGGAATTTCAAGCGACAATGACCACTCTCGAATCGAACAGAATACTGAAAAGAAAGATTACAGAGATTTTGCGTTGTGGAAATTCACCCGCCTGTCACCCGCCCGACATGCCTCAGACGGCAAGTCTTTGGCGGACGGGTCGCCTGCAGGCTCAGTCAATGGCGGACAGGGTGACGAAAGTGGGCTTGGATTTGATGCTTCGTTCGGTAAAGGCTTTCCTGGATGGCATATAGAGTGTTCAGCAATGAGTGAAAAATATCTCGGTGTGCCTTTTGATATTCATACAGGAGGGATTGATCATATACCCGTTCATCATAATAATGAGATTGCCCAGACAGAGTGTTCCACAGGTAAAACTATGGCGAATTTTTGGATGCATAATGCTCATGTGACCATAGGTACGGACAAAATGGCAAAATCCGGCGAAAATTTTATAACTTTAAAAACTCTAGGTGAAAACGGGATCCATTCTCTCGCCTATCGTTACTGGCTTTTGACTTCTAGATATTCCACGAGAGTGGACTATTCATTAGAAGCGATCAAAGCTTCTCAGACTGCATATGAAAAATTACAATCATATTTTAATACTTTAGAAAATAATGGTAGTCAGACTACCGTAGATAAAGGGTACGGCGATAGATTTGTTGAAGCAATAAATGATGATTTGGATACCCCAAAAGCTTTGGCTCTGGTTTGGGAATTGGTGAAGGATTCTAATATAGGTGATGCTGAGAAAAGAGCAATCTTGCTAGATTTTGATAAAGTTTTAGGACTCATGTTTGGGTCAGTGGTTAAAGAAGAAATAGTGGTTCCAGAAGATGTAAAGAGGCTCCTAGAGGTGCGTTTAAAGGCGCGCAGTGAAAAGAATTGGGCGGAATCAGACAGAATTCGAGATCAAATAAAATCTCTTGGATTTGAGGTAAAGGACGTCGGAGACATTCAAGAGTTGACAAAATCAATATAATCAGTTAAAATGTTGGCTAGTGAATAAATGGTTCACACACGTAGTGCTGTGAGGTCTCCAAGGAGGGTTGTTGTTGGTTGCGTCATGGGACGTGAGCCTAGGTATTGTTACCTCTTAGGATAGATCTTAACCTGCGTGTGTGGACCACCATACGATCTTTTTTCTCTGTACTTGTAGTACTCATATTGTGTTCGGTTCGAATCATTGAGTAAGAAAACTCTGATTTGATTAAAAATGTGGTGTGGTAATATAAATCCACACACATCATGAGACACATAACTGTAAGGATCAGAGAAATTTAAAATGGTACAAGGGAACTCCACCTTGTACCATTTTCGTTTTATCCAGCACTAAATTTTTTCAAGAAAATTTAGTGCTGGATTTATTTTTTATGATTTAGATTTAGAAATTGTTCAGCCAAGACTAAGTCTTCTGGTGCAGTTATTTGGAGCCAGAAGTTTGCTGTAACAGCTTTTATTGACACATCACTTTTCATTGAAAGAATTGTCTGGGGTAGACCATATTCCCCACCCGGGATTTGTACCATTTCATAACCAAAATATTTTGGGGTGAGTGAATACATTCCGGCACATACGAACCCTGCTATATCTTCTGGGTATTTTTCGATAATATCTTTTATTACTCCGTCATTATCAAAAATAACTTTGGCCTTACCTTTTAAACTTTCTGTTTCTCTAATTAGAATTGAATAATCCTCCCTAATACAACTCTCCATGTCTTCCTTTGAATAAATATCATCACCCATCATGACTAGGAATTTTTCTTCGTTTAGAAGTTTGTCTTTACATACACTTAAAGAATGGGCAGTCCCTAGTAGTTCTTCTTGTAGAATGTAGGTAATTTTGAGTCTGCCATATTTATCTCCCAATACTTCAGTAATTTTATCCTTCAAATAACCAACAACAATTATTACTTCAGTAATAATTTCGGGCATCATATCAAGCTTATGTTCAATAAGAGTCTTACCCAACACCTTTAGCATTGGTTTTGGAGTTGTGATAGATAATTCACCCATACGAGTTCCCTTCCCGGCGGCTAGTATAACTGCAATCATGTTTAGTTTGTTGATTTATTTTTTAATGCTTCCTTAATCGTATCGATATCGGAGTATTCTATTTCAAGTCCGGTAGAAAGTCCACGCCCGAGCCGAGAGACCCTTATTTCAGAATTTACTTCCTTTATTATTTTCTCAATTATGTCAGATGTATTCTCGCCTTCGTGGGTTGCCGAAAGCGCCAATATTACTTCAGTTAGATTTTTGCTGTTCTCTATTTTTGATTTTAGTTGGTTAAGTCTGACTCTTTTTTCAGGAACTTTTTCTAGAATTGGCACAAGTCCTCCAAGAATAAAATATTTACCAGAAAACACTCCACTCTTTTCTACGGCAATAAGATCGTTATCTTTGGCCACAAGCATAAGTGTTAAATCATCTCTGTTTGGGTTACTACAAATTGAACAAATCGAGAGATTATTTTTCTTTGCAAAATACCTCATGCATTCTGTACATTGAGTAACATCTCTTTTAAGTGTCGTGAGGAGTGATTTTAATTCCTCTAAATAATTCTGATCTCGTCCCAACAAATAATAAGCAAACCTCTCCGCCTGGCGAGGACCTATTCCTGGGAAATGACCAAATATTTCTTTTAATTTCTCAAATGAGTCCATATGCGCTTCGCTTAATTATTCAAGTTTCAATTTTCAAGTATTCAATAAATACGAATTAATTGTTTTTTGAAGTGTGAATAATTTTAGAAAATATTAATAATAATTCGTGACATTCTGTAAATAATACACTGAAATCCGAATCCAATTCTGGATGAGCAGTCTTTAACAATTCTATCCAGTGTTCAGTTTCCTTAATTTCCTTCTTGGCTATCAATATTTTGTGTATAAAATCTTTCTTACTCTCGGCTTCAATAGCTTCACAATAATTTGCACCAATTGATCCTGAAGATCCTACTAACTGACTAATTAACCTCCTATTAATTGAATCCTCCCTCAATCTTTTTAACAACACTATAATATTCTTTGCAAAATTTCTAGTCCTTTCGCTCAAATCAAATTTATTGTTATTTTGCATTTATATTATTGAATACTTGAAAATTGTGACTTGAATACTTGGGCTTAAAAAGCCCCATCATCCTTTGTAAAATCTCCAATGTTTGATTTCTCTACACTCAGGAATGTTGTACGTTCAGCATCAAAGTATAGTTCTATACTGCCTACTGGACCATTTCTGTGTTTGTCCACATGTATCTGGGCAATATTTTGTTTGTCAGAATCCTCCCTATATTTATCTTCACGGTGAATAAACATAACAACGTCAGCATCCTGTTCGATTGATCCAGAGTCTCTAAGGTCGGAAAGCTTTGGTCGCCCTGAGCCACCTCTTTTTTCAACGTCTCGAGAAAGCTGAGATAGTGCAAGTACCGGCACTTCAAGCTCACGAGCTAGCTGTTTTAGTGAACGAGAAATTTCAGTAATCTGCTGAACAACATTATCATTATTCTTACTACCTGTCGGTGTTATTAGTTGTAGATAATCCACAACAATCATGCCAAGTCCTTTTTCTATCTTGAGTTTTCTGGCCACTGAACGCATTTTAAGGATATTATTCCCAGGCTGGTCATCAATATAAATAGGTGCTTTAGATAGCCGTTCAATAGAACCTCGGAGCTTTTCAAAATCGTGCTCGATAGATAATTTACCTGTTCTGAGCTTCCATGCATTAACCATCGAATCAGCAGACAACATACGATCTACAAGTTGTTGGGAACTCATTTCCAGAGAAAATATTCCCACTGGAATGTTGTGATGTACCGCCGCTTGTCGAGCAATGTCCAAAGCTAGAGCAGTCTTACCCATCGAAGGACGCGCTGCTAGAATTATTAGATCAGCCTTTTGAAAACCAGAAAGCATATCGTCGAGTGCCTTGAATCCTGTTGGCACTCCACGAAGTTCATCCGTGGATTGATGAAGTCTTTCAAGTCTCTCCCATGCTTCATCCAGAGTTCCACTAAGTGGTATGAATTTTGCAATGTTAGATGAATTGCTAATATCAAAAATTTGTTTTTCTGCCCTGTCTAAAAGATCATCTGTATTTCCACCTTCATCATAACCAAGCTCACTAATATCCTCCGCAGCAGAAATGAGACGGCGATGTGTATGTTTCTTTTTGACTAGCTCAGCATAGTGTCTAATGTTAGATGCTGGAGGAATACTTTGGACAAGTTCTGCGAGATAACTTCTACCGCCAATTTTTTCTAAAATATTTTTATCAGAAAGCCTAGATGACATTGATATCATATCTATAGGATCGCCTCTTCCGTTTAGCTCAAGCATTGTTTCAAAAATTGCTTTATGTTTATCAGCATAAAACGTTTCTGGAGTTAGAATATCTGTCACCTCATGGATAGCATCACTGCTCCGCATGATACCACCAAGAAGTGCCATCTCACTTTCTAGATGTTGAGGAGGGACGCGCATGTTTTTTTGAACTTTTTGCATAGGTCTAATTTTAGCACATCGACAAAATATGGAAGTATTGAAAGTCTCACAAACTGTGGGAGAAATGGGGACAACTGGTACTCCAGATTGCACACTTTGTGAAAACACGAAAATTTCTGGCTCAAAATTTTCTCCGTACGTCGCCGTCGCTCCTCTCGAGGTTTTCAAAAGTATGTAATCTTCCGTTTGAAGGTTTAATACAAACAGCACCGTGGCAAAGTCACGGTGCTGTTTGTAATCATAGAGCTCAGAAAGTTTATTAAAAAACACCACACTTCTTGAGGAAATGGGTGCTTGAGATTTTGATCTGTGTTCAGTCATGATTCGGTCCAGGTTTTTGAACCCAAACACCCTCAAGGATAGAATCACTATTCAGTCTGACGTACTTCGGCTCATTTCCTACGGTGAAATCTGCGCTTTCATAATTGAAGCAGAAGTACGTTACGCTTTTGTCGTAGCAAGTACACCCATTCGTATCGACATGTGTTTCCTGTAATCCAAATATGCGCCATCCCAATTCTGCTGTTGCAAGTTTTGGGTATGGATAAACCCTGTATACCCTACCTCGTTTCAGCACATTGATTGAAAATAGAAATCCATTCTCCTTTAGGTAAGATGTACGAGACCGGGCCTGGCAGAAAAAAGTTATTGCCAAGACCAAGATGGGAATTATCACATCCCAGTAGGATGATGGCGTGAACATGATGAATAAGCCTGCTAATGCGAATATTGAGAGAAGAAAAAGCCAGATTGCGTTAATAGTTCTCATCTGAGTAAATAGACCAAAATGTTAACGAACAGTACACCAATCGCGGTGGACTTTGCCGTCAGCACCCTGGATTTGGTTTGAATTACAGCAATACTACATAACAGGTTGTAAGTTAGCAAGCTGGTCAGCCTGCCTGTCGGCAGACAGGGTTGTGGAAAAACAAAATAATACAGCACCTTTGGGTGCTGTATTATTTATATTTGAGTTTTAAAGCTGTAACCTCTAACCTGAAACCTATAAGCTAATTATTTAATTTCTGTAATTTTTACCTTAAAGAATGGTTGTCTGTGTCCGTTTTTCTTAAAATATCTACTTTTTTGTTTGTATTTGATTACTATGACTTTAGCGTTTCTCCCGATCTCTTCTAGGGTTCCTGAGACCTTAGCACCTTCAATATAAGGAGTTCCAATTGTGGTATTTGAGCCATCATCAACTAATAGGACTTTGTCAAAAGTGATTTTATCACCTTCTTTTAAATCTCCTTTGATTTTCTCGATTTTTACTGACTCTCCAACAGACACTTTGTAAAGCATACCCCCATTAGGAATAACATCGAATTATGAAGCTGTTTCCACCTTTTTTTCTTTAGTTTTTGCTGTTTTTGTAGGCATAGGACACATATTACGAAATAATCACCAAAAAAGCAAGGGTTTAGAGCTTATTCAACTTCTTCCGGCTTCTCTATCGTATCCATTTCAAATCCAATAGATTCTTCCTTTTCTGTAATACGCATGACATCCTTATCTATTTTCTTAAATTCCTTTGATGAATTATTATAGTGATTAACTACGGTTGTAATGCTCTGCCCCATTTTTTCATGCACCTCTGAATATTTTTTAAGGTGTGTGACTAGTTCTCCAACTCGCTTAATAATATCCTTCGCCTGCTCCTCTATTTGCATTGCCTTTAGTCCTTGAAGAATTGTCTGTAGATATGCCAGAAATGATGTTGGAGAAACAATAATTACATGATATTTACTTGCAGCGCGTTGAATCAGATTTTCATTATCATCCTTGAGTGCTCCGATCTTATTTATAATTAGGTCATAATATATAGACTCGTGAGGAATAAACATCATTGCGAAATCCATTGTTCCTTTACCTGGTTGGATGTATTTTGAAGTCTCAGTGATTCTGTTCTTTAGATCGTTCACGAATATCTTTTCTAATTTCTCCTTTTCTGCAGGATTTTTTTCCTCAATAATTCTATTGTAGTTTTCTAAACTAAATTTCGAATCAATTGGAATTATTTTGTCTTTTACACGAACAATGGCGTCAGGAATAAGATCTCTACCCTCCTCATCTTTACCTAGCTGGTATTGCATCTCGTACGAACCCGGCGGCAATACATTTTTGAGTAATGTTTCAAGATAATATTCCCCTAGAATTCCACGCTGTTTTGGGTTTTTCAGAATATCTTGAAGCCCTTGGAGTTGGTCAGCAAATGACACCACCTGCCTATTAGTCTCATCAAGTTTGGTTAGACCCACTGTCACATCCTTAATCATTTTTTGTGATTCTGAAAACTGAGTTTTCATAGAGTCCTGCATCATTGATGAAGTGTCGCGCATCTTTTCATCAACCACCTTAGATAATGTATTCATTTGCTCTAAAAGTAATTTGAATCCAATATGGTCATCTTGCCCTGATTTCTTCTTGTTGCCTAGTATGACAAACAAAATATTGGCAATTATAAGGATTGCAATGACAATGAGTAAAATTGATGTTAATTCCATGTCAGTAAGTATAAAGTATAAAGTGGAAAGTAGAAAGTGTCCCAAAATTCATGATATAATGCCTAAATAAGGATTTAACTCCTTTTCACTTATAACTAAATTCATGCACGAACAAATTAAAGCCAAAATAAAAGAAGCAATGCTCGCCAAAGATTCTCTAAGATTAAATGTATACAGAGGTATTTCCGCAGCATTTACAAGTGAAGTAATGGCAAAGGGCAAAACTCCACAGGATATGCTCGGAGATGATGATTGTCTCGTTGTACTTAAAAGACTATCAAAGCAGAGAAAGGATAGCATCGAGCAATTTGAAAAAGGTGGACGCCCAGAACTTGCTGAATCAGAAAAAGAAGAATTGGCAGTTATTGAAACATTTCTTCCAAAAGCGCTAGGTAAAGATGAGATAAGAAAAGTTGCAGAAGCTAAAAAAGCAGAGCTAAATATTACAGATAAATCTAAAGTAGGAATACTGACAGGTGCAGTGATGAAAGAACTAAAAGGTCAAGCGGATGGTGCTGATGTGAAGGAAGTTGTTGAGAGTTTATTTTAAAAAATTTATTTTTCTGATTTTTTTGTGATATCTTATCGCAAATCTATGTGCTTCTGCGTTAGAAAGTAATATTTCTTTTCTATATTTAATTGCAAGAGTCTGATCACCCAGAACATCTTTTGGTTGATGTCTTGAATCCTTAACTACTGAAACGACTGGAATTGTTAAATTATTTTTTTCTAAAATACTATTCATGGTATTTAATTGAGCTACACCTCCGTCTACTACAATGAGATTTGGCATTGGCCATTCTGTATGTTTTAATCGTCTTTCTAGTATTTCTGACAATGCTTTTGGATCATTTGATGATGAAACTGTTTTAATTTTGAATTTTCTATATTGGTTTTTATCGGCTACTCCATCAGACACAACGGTCATTACTCCCACCATATTATCTCCTGACATATGAGCAATGTCATAACTTTCTATACGAAAATTATGAGCTTTAAGTTTTTGGTTGTTATTTGTTGGGAAATAATCATTCTTAATCAGTGCAATATCCTGAATATGAGTCAGTGCATATATTCTATCTCGAAGTATTTTTGCCACTTCGAACTTTTGCTCTTTCGCTAACTTTTTCATATCTTTCTCCAGTTCTTTTACCACACCTTTAACATCACCTTTCAAAAATTTCTCAATTCTTTTTACGCGCACCTCATAATAATGCTTTTCTATAGCACCGATACACGTCCCAGGACAGAGTCCTATTGTGTAATTAAAGCAAGGGCGTTTTGAATTCAAGTGACACTTTGCATCTCTGTAAGGAAAAATTTTCTGGACTATCTTAAGAGCCTCTCTGAGCTGTGCTCCATTAGTAAAAGGACCGAAAACAGATCGAGCAGTTACACTTTTCAAATCCTTTTTACGAATTACTAAAATCTGCGGGAAGTCTTCCTTGGTGATAACAACACAATTAAAACTTTTATCATCTTTTTCTTTTGTATTATAAACTGGACGGAATTTTTTGATTAAATCTGCCTCAAGCAAAAGCGCCTCCAGAACTGAATCTGTTGGTTTAAAATCTATAGAATGAGCTTCTTCAAACATTTTGACCAGCAATTTCCCTCTTGTTTGGATTAAATCTGAAGAAAAATAACTCCTAACTCTGTCTCTTAGTGATGTTGCTTTACCAATATAAAGAATCTTTTTTCGTTTGTTTAAGAAAAAGTATACTCCGGGAGTATCAGGAAGTTTGATTTTTTTAAAATTCTCAATAGTCATATATCTATATTATCAGTAAGTTGTAGTATTTCATAAAACGTAAACAGGACACCTTCAAATAATGATAAGTGTCCTGTCTGTGAAAATAAAAGAGCTTCCCACTTTGGTTATCACCTACCAAAAGGTTAGAAGATGGCTGGCATCTCCCATCAATTCTAGTGAGGTACTGGTATGTACGCCACCCCTCCCATAAGGTTGCCAGATCAGGCAATGAATTAATGTCATCTGCATTTAAGCATGTTTATTCACAGATGTAAATACTAACCTATTTATTTAAAACTTTTTTCAAATATTGGCCGGTGTATGATTTTTTGTTATTAGCAACTTCCTCTGGAGTTCCTTTTGCCACCAATTGTCCCCCGCCATCTCCACCATCAGGACCTATATCAATTATAAAATCTGAACATTTAATAAGATCCATATTATGCTCAATGACAACTACAGTATTGCCTTTGTTTACAAGAGTTTGAAGTATTTCGATTAATTTTTTAACGTCTTCATAGTGTAGTCCTACAGTCGGCTCATCTAATAGATAAATTGTTTTTTGAATGTGACTTCTATAAAGTTCTGAAGAGATTTTGACTCTTTGCGCCTCTCCACCTGAAAGTGTTGTAGCGCTTTGCCCAAGTTTTACATACCCAAGCCCCACTTCATCTAGTGTCCTGAGTCTGTCATAAACAGTTGGAATATCTTCAAAAAATGCCAAAGCTTCTTCGATGGTCATTTCTAGAACATCAAAAATACTTTTCTTTTTATATTTTATTTCTAGAGTCTCTTTCATAAACCTCTTACCATTACAAACATCGCATGTGACATAAACTGTTGGTAAGAAGTGCATTTCTACTTCTATCATTCCATTACCTTCACAAGTCTCACATCGTCCGCCTTTGCGGTTAAATGAGAATCTGCCAGCATTCCATCCTCGCACACGAGCCTCTGATGATGCGGCAAATAGGTCTCGTATATGAGTCCACGCCCCTGTATAAGTGACAGGATTAGAA
This sequence comes from uncultured Candidatus Saccharibacteria bacterium, assembly GCA_964577785.1. Classification (GTDB taxonomy): domain Bacteria; phylum Patescibacteriota; class Minisyncoccia; order Phycocordibacterales; family CAIRYW01; genus JAQBQZ01. The sequence goes on from CAZOAK010000001.1 coordinate 56,274, forward strand.
CGGGGTGTGCGTCCGATTGGAGACTGATCAATTAAGATTGTGCGATTTATATACTCTGTACCTGTAAATGATGAACAATTAAATGTTTGTGCAGTTCTGTGTTTTCTTTCAAGTTTTGCTTGTAAATTTTTGTGTAATATTTCATAAACAAAAGATGATTTACCAGATCCTGATACACCTGTTACTGTAACAAGTCTTCCTAGAGGAATCTCTACATTCATATTTGTGATATTAAAAATTTTACCTCCTGCAATTTTTATTTTACCTTTGTCTTGTGTTCGTCTTTCATCTGGAATTTCTACTTTTTCTTCTTCACGGAGATATGCGAGGGTCAAGGATTCTGAATCGTTTTTCTTTGCAGTAATAAGATCATCCAAATATCCTGACACCACAACATTACCACCATGAACACCAGCTCCTGGGCCAATATCAATAATGAAATCAGAGGCGAACATTGTGTCTTCATCATGTTCTACAACGAGAATTGTATTACCTAAATCACGCAAATGAAGCAGTGTTTTAATGAGTCTGTCGTTATCTCGTTGATGCAGACCAATTGTTGGCTCATCAAGCACATATAAAGCTCCTACAAGTCCAGAACCGAGCTGCGAAGCAAGTCTTATTCGCTGAGCCTCACCACCAGACAGAGTATTTGCTCGCCTATCGAGTGATAAATACTCGATACCAACATTTACCATGAATTTGAGTCGTGCTTGAATTTCCTTTATAACAACTTTAGAAATTTCTATATCTTTTTCACTTAGATCCAAATTATCAAAAAATTCCACAGCGTTTTTGATGGACATTTCAACTAAATTAACTATGTTTATTTTGTGGCCAATATAAACATGGAGTGCTTCCGGTCTGAGACGTGCACCATTACAAACCTTACATAATTCATTTACAAAAAATTCTCGTGTACCCAAACCATTACACTCAGGACATGCGCCGTATGGGGAGTTAAAAGAAAATAATCGTGGTTCTATCTCAGGATATGAGAATCCATCGTAGGGACACATAAATTTAGAGGAAATTAAATGACTGTCAGTAGGAGTCTTAATGCGGAGTAGTCCCTCTGATTCAGTAAGAGCTCGCTCGATTGCCTCACTTAATCTTTCTTTGAAACTTGGAGTATTTTCTTTTAGTTCTGAGAAATAAAATTCGTCCACCAGAACATCAATGTCATGCTTTTTGGTTTTAGATAATTCAATTCTTTCGCGTAGGTTCTTTTCTACTCCATCAACCATAACTTTTTCATATCCTTTACCTAAAAGATCATAAAGCATTTGATAGTATTCGCCCTTTCGTCCTACAACTATTGGAGAATAAATTTGAAAAGTTAATGAATCAATTTTAACTCCTAATATTTCTTTCGATCGCTTGCCATCTAGCAGTTTTGAATTGCTATCAGGGTCAATAGAATTAACTGTATGTAAAATCGTTTCAAATATTTCTTCTTTAGAAAGTTTTTTTATCTCTCTACCGCATTCTAGACAATGAGGCTTCCCTATTCGAGCAAACAATATTCTCAGATAATCATAAATTTCAGTGATTGTAGCGACGGTTGAACGAGGATTATTAGAACGAGACTTTTGATCAATAGAAATGGCTGGAGAAAGGCCTGTGATTTCATCCACGTCAGGTTTCTGCATTTGTCGAAGAAATTGTCGCGCGTAAGATGATAGTGATTCTACATATCTGCGCTGACCTTCAGCAAATACAGTATCGAATGCAAAAGATGATTTACCAGAACCAGAAAGTCCTGTAACAGCAATCATTTTGTTGCGAGGAATCTCTACTGTAATGTTTTTGAGGTTATGAGTTCGGGCACCCTTAACAACAATTTTTTCTACATCCCTATCTAATTTTTTGACGTGTTTATGCATTTGAGCTACATATTATAGCAGAAAAACATGACTTTGACAAAATGTAGATTTATGATTATATAACTAAGGAAAATTGCAATCTCAACACTACTCAATTATGAACCCAAATGATGAGCAGATTACACTCTATGTTCTTCTAACTATCGCACTGGCCGCACTCTTCATTCGTGGCTGCTGGCACTTTTACAACAAATACGTTGAGGAGGAATGTTGCCCTATATGCAAAACACGACTGGAAACTAAAGCAAAAAGCTCACATGTCATTCAAAGAGGGATCAAAACCATTAAAATCGCAACCTGTCCAAAGTGTAAAGTTACTTTTCGCAGAACAGACATGAATTGGACAGCGAGAAAGAAAATACTTCTGGGTGCGTGGGAGCGAAAGTAAGCAATCGTCTGGCCTGTGGTCTGGCGATTTTTTATTTCTAAATTTTGACAAAATAGATATGGGATGGTTATATAGTAAAAGATTAAAGAAACCACGATCTGAAACCAAAAAAACCACATTCATGAGTGCAATTCAGATGACATCAATCTTGGAACATAGACCTGCAGTTGGAGATCTTTTCTTCTTTCAGTACAGTATCATGCCTCGTAGGCTAGACCTCATCATAACTGATAACGGCTATAAGCCATACATATTTTCTGACACACGGGAAGTGGATGGGGCTGTGAACGTAACCACTGAATGCTTCTCACTTTCAACAAGAGAGGTTGTTGAAACGTATTTCAGTTGGTCTAGAGAAGTGAGGTTGACCCTGACCCTGTTTAATGGACCAAACTTTAGCATCTGGCGAGCTGTATTTAGGTAATAGAAGGTTCTTCCTCTAGAGTCTGAAACCACACCTGGTCTCAGCTCTATTTTTTTGCCTCTAACTTTTTATTTAATTCAATAATTTCATCCCGTAGTATGGCAGCTGTTTCAAAGTCTAACTCTTTTACAGCGAGTGACATTTGCTTTTCTTTTTCCTTTATAAATTTCTTTGGATCTTTTTCAAATAAGAAACTATCAACTGATAATAAGGAATCAATAGTATTTTTCCTTTCCGATTGAATCGTCTCAGTAATATCTTTAATATTTTTTAAAATTGTTTTTGGGGTTATTCCGTGTTCAGTATTGTAAGCAATTTGGATATTTCTTCTCCTATTTGTTTCGCCAATCGCCTTTTCCATTGATTTGGTCATGTGATCAGCATATAAAATAACCCTGCCCTCAACATTTCTTGCAGCTCTACCTATAGTTTGAATGAGTGATGTTTCGGAACGCAGGAATCCTTCTTTATCAGCATCCAATATTCCAATGAGTGCTACTTCAGGCAGATCCAATCCTTCTCGAAGTAGGTTTACTCCCACAAGCACATCGAACTTCCCTCTTCGAAATTCTGTAAGAATTTGAATTCTATCCAAAGTCATTATGTCGCTATGCAAATATTCTGCTTTTATCTTTTTTTCCTTCAAAAATTCTGAAAGGTCCTCTGCCATTTTCTTAGTAAGGGTTGTTGCAATAACTCTAAAGCCTTTTTTGATAGTTTTTTCCGCCTCTTCAATAAAATCTTTTATTTGACCCTTGTAGTTTCCATTTTCAGTTACTGGTTTGATATCAATCTGAGGATCAATGAGTCCAGTTGGACGAATAACTTGCTCCGCGATATTCTCACTATGTTCCTTTTCATATACACCAGGAGTTGCAGAAGTATAAATAACCTGTCCAACACTTTCCTCAAATTCATTAAACTTAAGAGGTCTGTTGTCAGCCGCTGATGGAAGTCTAAATCCGAAATCAATTAAATTCTTCTTTCTTGAAGCATCGCCAGCATACATTCCACCAATTTGGGACACTGTCACATGTGATTCATCAATGATTGTTAAGAAATCAGGGCTACCGTCTGCCTTGTGTGGGAAATATGAAAGCAGCGTTTCTGGAGCCTCACCAGTTTTTTTATCAGAAAAATGTCGTGAGTAGTTTTCAATACCATTACAATATCCAACTTCGCGAATAAGTGCCAAATCATATGTTGTTCGTCTTTTTAATCTTTCTGCTTCAATATTTTTACCTTCTTTTTCTAATTCTTTTAAACGAGCTTTTAATTCTTGACTTATACTTTCTATTGCACGCTTCTGTCCAGCTTCGTCAGTGATAAAGTGCTTGGCTGGAAATAAAAAGAAGACATCTATTTCTTCAATAATTTCTCTTGTAACAGCATCCACCTTAAAAATTCTAAGTATTTCATCTCCCTTAAAATCAATTTTGAATATTACTCTTTCATTAACTGGCATTATCTCTACCGTATTACCGAGAGCTCTGAATTGTCCGGGACTAAGATCTGCTATTGTTCTATCAAAGTGTATGTCGATAAATTTACGCGCAAGATCATTCCGACTTATTTTTTGTCCAACATCCACTCTGACATTTACCTTTTCGTATTCTTTTGGAGATCCTAAACCATAAATGCACGATACAGATGAGACTATGATTACATCTTTGCGAGTCAGAAGCGCTTGAGTTGATGCATGCCGGAGACGCTCAATCTCTTCGTTTATTTGAGCCTCTTTTTCAATGTAGGTATCGGATGCACTCATGTATGCTTCTGGTTGATAGTAATCATAATAAGAAACAAAATAATGAACAGCATTTTCTGGGAAGAATTCTCGATATTCTTGAGCAAGCTGAGCCGCGAGAGTTTTGTTGTGTGCAATAACCAATGTTGGTTTACCAACATTATGTATTACATTCGCAGCAGTGTAAGTCTTACCAGAACCAGTCACCCCTAAAAGAGTCTGGTGCTTAAAACCTTTTTTAATTCCCTCCGTTAATGACTCTATGGCTTTCGGCTGGTCTCCAGCCGGAAGATATTCGCTCCTAATTTTAAATAGATTTGATTGCATAGATAAATATTAATATAGCACTTCGCGCCCCGTAGCAAATTTGTAATCAAATTTTACTTTGGGGTCTCCAGCCGGAGAGTATTCACTCTTAATTTTGAATAAGTTTCCCTTCATAGAAGATGATATTACAATAAAAACAGCGTCTTGCCCATGGCCACGAAACACGCAAAGGTGTACGGGCAAGCAAGACGCTTCATAAAGAACAATTTTACCGCATTTCACTCTTGAATCTGCGCCTCCTCCTGGTTTCATTTTTATCTGCAGAAATCCACAGACACATACCAAACTGGAGTTTAATTTCTCCAAACGGTACGTCAGGAAATTCCTTTCTGACTTTTGCTAGCATTTCTGCCAGAGTTTTAACTCCGTCGACTGGGAAAATACCTATTTCTTTTTTCATAATGATTGTTGGTTAGAGTACAGAACCTTCCGTACTCGTATTTACAATCATTAGAAACAATTACAAATAGAAACACAGAAAGATTTGTGGCTTTTGGTTTTCTTTGTAGTTTTTAAAAATAAATTCATAATTTGTATCATAATCGTTGGTTGTAGGTTTTATAAAAAGTTGGCGGATTTTTAGGTCCGCCAAGTTATCAAAAGAACATTGTTCACCTACCCGTTGTAGTTCCAGATTTCTTCGTCACTAAACAGGATTTTGATTGGTGGTTTAGGATCTGATTTTGCAAGAGTTTGAGCAGTCATTTTATTGGATTTCTGGGTCAAAAGAACACATAAACATAATTGTGGGCATCCTCACGACAAAACTCACATTCAGTCGTGTGATCATCACAATTCCTTAATTTAATTTCGTTCACAAGCCACCTGAGTGGAATTGGGCTCGGAGAACGAACAGTCAGTCCAGAACCATGCTCAAATATTTCAACTGGGAATTCATCACAGTTTCCTGTTAAAATTCCTCGGCCGACAATTTGAACTAGAGCACTTAGACTATTCAATCCTGTTTTCAGTTTGGTTAATGGTATTCGTGCCATAACAAAAGAGCTCCCTTCGCTTTATGCTTGAGAGCTCGTTTTTGGTGTAAATAGTTTAGATTAACAACAAAGACCAACTCTCAAACTGTTTTGAGAATCTTTGGCTAGAATGACCTTTGTTGTTTTGAAATTCATAGATGTAATTATATATCACCCTATTTAAAATGCAAATAACAAACAAAAGGTTGTTAGATAGTAAGTTTGTGAGTTGGTTAGAAAAATCACGGCACCATAGGTGCCGTGATTTTGCGTCTTCTTTACAACCTCACCATCTTACCAACTAACCAGCTTCTTTTAATTTACCTCCACCGCACTCCAGTTCACTCTACATGCAGTTTCTATTGAAGAGACATCTCCACTATCTATCTGAGTACATGTCATTTTTGGTACAGTATCTTTGATAATATTGTCTATTGAATGGGATACTGGTGCCGTAGTTGATCCTGGTGAGAAGCTAACAGTTTCTGTTGCTGTACTGAATACACATCTTGTAAAGTAGTCATATGTTTTGAAAACATCAGTACTCCAATCAATAACACAACTGTATCCCTTATTTCCTAATTCAGGATCAGCTTCTAATGATTTGAATGATACAGATCCAACCTCATCAGCGGCAATATTTGGATTTAGTTCAAAGTATTCTGCAGCTGTGCCAGAGTTGCATGCATCAGCATTAGATAAACATTGCTGAACTAACTCACAGTAATATGTACCAGATGGACATCCTCCACCTCCTCCACCTCCACCACCATTACATCCAACACATGGAACATCAGGATTGTCTTCATTCAAAGAATCAGTCGTTAGACTACAGTTTGCATTTGATCCGCCATATGTGCCAAGACATGACCATGCGTAAGTAGTCCCAGATAGAACACCTCCCGACATTGACCCTACTGAACAGTAGGACGAATATGCTGGCCATGATGTTATTTTATTTAATCCATTGACACCTCCACAAACTCCAGGTACTGGAGGTGGTACACTACAAACACCATAACTATTTGGGACCCTGCCTGTTGCACAATGCACATAATACGGTACATAACCACTAATAATGTAGCACCCATCAGTAATATAAAAACTTATTTTCTGCGCACCCGCTTTATCACCTACAGAAACTGATCTGGTGGTAAAGGTATCTGAATCCTGATAGGTAGTATGTCCTCCTGAAACTTCTGTGTAATGGAACTGTCTGTCTCCGGTAGAGCCATCACCACTGTTATAGAAATTTAGAATTAAATGATTTGTACTATTGGTACATGCCTCAAAAGTAACATTTCCTGAAAGTGCAATCGTAGACCCTTCTACATAATGAGAGTTGTCATAGGGTGTATAAATAGTTATACCAGGTGGTGAATACATTTCTATTGTGCATCCATAATATGTATTTGTGTATATCCATCCGTTCGCAGTTATTGGTAATGCAACCGCTGATGCAAAAATAATAAGTGATAGTGTGGAAATGTTTATTTTTCTCCTTCTAAATAAAACAATCCCAATTATAATAATCAAAGTAATAACGATTATAATGGTAACACTTCTCACAGTCTTGGCAGACTTTTCCTCGTTAGAAACTTTGTCATAATCATTAGACAATTTTGACTCTTGTCTCATAAGCAAAACCCCATCTTTATTATAAACAGATACAACAGCCTTCATAACTTTAGCATCCTTTAGGGCACTTAGCGTTATTGGACCTTTTTTATCTTGAGACAGGTCAAATGTATCGGAATAACTAGCAACTAAATCATCCAATTCATTTAAGACCACTATATTTATTTTACCGATCCCGGGTTTCTCGGGCTTGGCAACAGATGCACCATTCTTTTTGAGCATCTGATTCACAATTTCAATATCAAAAGGTCTGCCAGATACTAAGAAATTAAGAATAAATTCATCACCAAATTTTACCTGAGATTTATTAGATGATAAGTCGTGCAATGCGGCAATGTCCCCAGCAACGATATATCTAACACCAATTCTGGTTGCAAGCTGATTACCTTTTTCATCATTTAATAATATCTCAGCAAAATAGACCGCTGGTGTATACTCAAATACTGGTAAATCTATCGAAACCTTTTTTAATTCACCAGCCTTTAGGATAATCGGATTCTGCTTGATATCTAACTTCTCACTTTTGTCATGCTGATTGTATACATTAATTAGAGGATTGATTGATAATTGATTCAAAGAGTTATTTTCTAGATTAACTGAAAGGTGTGCGGTTTTAGGATCCTTATCTTTATAAATTGTTGGACCCTCAGTTAAATCATATTCTTTATTATTATCTAGAATTAATTTTGCATTGGTTACCGAAAGCCTGTTTGAATTATTTGCGACAGTAATATAATGACTACTACCCTGATTCATGATCACTGAATTAATGGAATACAAATTAATATGTACAGCTAACTTGGAGCCTTTTATGAATTGAGGCACTTTGTACTTAAAAATAATTTTTTTTGTTTCACCTCCACTAACGTCACCAACAGAACTTAATGAAGTAGCATCAAGAAAGGTGTTTGTTATCTTCAGATCCTTATTAATTTCTTCATAGTCACTTCCAATTAGAACTCTGTATGATAAATTCTTTAGAACAGAATCTCCATGGTTCGTCACGGTAAAACTACCGTTTACTTCATCGCCGGCCTTGTACTCCGTGTCATTTATTAAAACATTATCAACCGAAGCACTCGACATTTGAATATTTACACCACTCACACTATTTTGTGGAATGGTATTAGCAGGATTTACTTCAACACCAAAAGCTGTGGTTGAAACAAACAATATTGATAAAACTGAAAAAAAAATCTTTTTCATGAATAAAATATTAATTAATAATTATTATAATTTATGTTTACGTATAACATGTTAATTCTATCACCTATGCTATTTAAAATCATCAATTAATGTTAACAAATACACCGCGCCTAAAGGCGCGGTGTTGATTGTATTCATAATTCTTATTCCTTACCTTAATTAACTTCTACAGCACTCCAGTTCACCCTGCAGATTGCCTCCTTGGAGGCAGTAGCAGTACCGTCTATTTGAACACAGCTCATTTTAGTTAGTGTGTCTACTTGAACATCGTATATTGTTTGTGAAGTAGGGGCTGTAGTCGATGCTGGAGAAAAATTGATTGTATTCAAAGGGGTGGTGAATGTACATCTGGTGTAATTGTCATATGATTTGAATACATCGTCACTCCAATCAATGACGCAACTATAACCTTTATTACCTATTAAGGGTGATGGAACTAAAGTTTTTAAAGATACTGGACCCTCATTATCAAGTTTAATGTTTGGATTTGGAACGAAGTCTGCTGTACAAGTTTCTCCGCTTAGTAGACACACACCGTCACAATATTTACCTGAAGCACAAGAACTGCTACCACCACCAGTAATTCCACCCCCTGTATTATCCCCATTAGTTTTGGAAGCAAGACATGAAGATATATTATTTGCACCACTTACATTTGTTCCAGTACATGACCATGACCATTTACCATTTTGTGTTGTAACAGAGGATGCTGTCCCTGAAGAGCACAGGTTTGTTGATGGTTGTGCCGATGTTCCAACACCATTAGCAGATCCGCAAATTCCATCGTATGTCAAAACTGGGGGGACAGGAGGCTCTGGGACGACAATGTGGACCCATTTATTATCCACTACTTGACCGCCATACACTGTATCTGTATTTATACCCTGATATAGGAGCCAGTATGAGCCAGGGGTTGTAGGTGCATAAAATGGTCCAGCAACAAAAGTTGTGTTGTGGGGATAGAAACCATGATCCTTTAAGTTAAGTCCGCCGGCAGTATCTATAACACCAAGACGATGGACCTCTCCCCAACTGCTTGATACATTTACTCTAATATTAGATGCTGCATTGGTGCATGCTGTGTACCACACACTTCCAGTAGTATAAAATGCCTGTCCTGGATTCAAAACCTGCCAATCATACGGTGAGGCAGGACTAAGTGTGATAGCAAGACTATCTGCCGCACGAGCATTGGTTGGTGTGAATAAGGTCATAGCAGATATAAGTATAAATAATCCCATCATACCCGCATTAGAAGCTCTATTTTTTTTCATCATAAAAAAGATAATCACTCCAATAATTAGCAGCAATGTTGCAAAGAGTAACTTGTTGAGTGGTCTCGTATGGTTTTTTTCAAATTCAGCAGCTTTAATATCATAATCAGCACTAAGATTTTTCTTGTAATCTAATATTAGTTCTCCTAAATCGTTGTGCACTGTAACAGATACTCTTAGAGCTTGAGCTGAAGCAGATGATTTAATGTATTTCTTTAAAACCGTATTACCTGAAATAAGAAACGTATCTTTTACAGAAGCCACAAGTTGATTCTTTTCATTATAAATATTTACAGTTACGGTACCTTTTTCTTCAGAATCAGTAGAAGAAGGTTTACCACTTCTTATTTCTGACATATCAGGAGCTGTGCCAGTAAGGAGTGCGTCGAGCGCAAATAGTTCATTATTATTCAAAATTTCTTTGTCAACAGAAATACTTTGAACTGTCGCAATATTGCCTCCGACTATGTACCGAGCTTCAACAAATGATTCGAGCTGACGACCGCTGGAATCTTTAAGTATTATATCTGTTAGGTAAATTCCCGGCTTATATAGGGCTGTAGGCAATGGAATAGCTACTTGCTTAGTCTCCTTTGCCTTTAAGTCAAAGGATGTTCCTTTGCTTTCTTGAATTTCAAGCATGTCACTTTGCTTATATAGATTTATTTGTGGAATGATTGTTATAGAAGTGTCATTTGGGTTTGTGACTGAGAGAACTATAGAAGCACTCTTTGGATCTTTGTCTTTATATATCGTGGGACCATCTCCAAGACCAAATGACTCTCCATTACTCAAAACAACCGCAGCACTATTAATCATGATACCCTCCCCACCCTTTTTTATATTAAAGTAATCACTATCCCCCCATGTTATAAGCTGTCCTGATTGTGTGTAGATATCGATGTGTATTGCCAATTCATCACCCCCAACAAAAGCTGGTATAATATATTTGAATGGGATACTTACTGATTTATCTTTTGCTATAGAAATATCTCCTTGTCTGGGACTAAAATCAAGGATATTACTTGAAGATTTTATACCTGGAGCAATTTCTACATAATCTGTACCGATCAACAGTTGGAACATAAGTCCAGTTACAGCAAACTGAGAGTGATTTTCTAAGACGAATGATCCGTTTACTGTCTCACCAGCGTTATAAGAGGTTTTGTCTGTGATGATACTGGCTACGTGTAAACTCGTCTGATTATCCTTGCTTATCGAAACCACTTCAGCATTTGTGAATATGGATAATGAAAAAAGTATAAACAATAAAATTGGGGTAATGTATTTTTTCATTAAAATTAAATATTATTATAAAATAAAAGTGCAGTATAATTGTAGCACTAATACAAATTTAGAAAGGAATGTATGTGTGTGGATAAACACTAACTAATCAATATCTAATTTATTTTACTAAACTTTTCTAAAAAATTATCTTTGAACTCCGAGTAATTACTGTTTAACAGTGAATTTCGAATACCTCGAACCAAATTAACAAGGAAATGAACATTATGTATCGAAGCCAAGGTATTAAATAATAGCTCGTTTGCATAAAAAAGATGGCATATATACGCCTTCGTATAGTTTTGACACGTATAGCATTCACAGTTTTCATCGATTGGACTAAAATCAGTTCGGTATTTTGTATTCGTAAGATTTATTTTACCATCAAGTGTTAAGATGCTTCCATTCCTGGCATTGCGAGTTGGCATCACACAGTCAAAGGTATCGCATCCAGCCTCAATACCCAAAAAAATATCCAAAGGTTCACCAATGCCTAAAAGATGACGTGGTTTACCCTCTGGCAAAATTTCATTCACGATTTTCACCACGTTTCCGATATCATTTTTGTTATATGATCCACCAATTGCAAATCCATCAAAATCTAAACCGCTAATATATGTAGCACTCTCCTTTCTTAGATCCTCAAACTTTCCACCTTGCACAACTCCATACAATGCTTGAAAGTTACTATTTTCTTTTGATTTATGAAATTCGACACATCTTTTCGCCCATCTATGTGTTCTCTCAAGCGCCTCTTTTTGATATTCAATTGGGTCATTAGGTGAAGTGGGCTCATCGAATGCAATAATAATATCTGCACCTATATTGTGCTGTATCTCAATAGATTTTTCTGGTGTGAGAAAATGTTTACTACCATCTATGTGAGACCGAAATTCTACTCCATCCTCATTAATAGTTGCAAATGGAGTTTTTCCTTTTTTTACTGATTCCTCCTTATGACCATTCTCATTTGTAAATTTAGAAATATTCTTACCAAAAGCCTTACCGAGAGAGAATACCTGAAATCCACCAGAATCGGTCATTGTTGGTTTGCTCCAATTAGCAAATTTATTAAGTCCACCCGCTGTTTTGATTAATGAATCTCCAGGGCGCAGATATAGATGATAAGTATTTGCCAATAAAACCTCTGGATTTATCTCATCGATCTGTCTACTAGTTAACGATTTAACCGTAGCAGCGGTGCCAACAACCGCAAATGCTGGAGTGTTGATATTGCCGTGAAGTGTTTCAATTACACCAACCCTTCCCAAAGTTTTAGGATCTTTCTTAAGAATTGTGAATTTAATAGGGGAACTCATTTCAAATTATCCATGTAGGTGTATTTCTACAGCTTCAATCTCAAATATTAAAACACTATTCGCAGGAATAAGATTTGGTATTGCCCTATCACCATACGCCATAGCAGGAGGTATAGTTAATTTTCTCTTTTCTCCTATTTTAATACCCTGCAATCCCTGTTCCCAACCCTTAATTACCCTACCTTCACCAATGGTTACGGGAAATGGCGCACCTCTCTTGTATGAATTATCAAATTCAAAACCATTCTCCAGTGTCCCAATATAGTTAACGACGACTTCATCACCAACTCTAGCCGAGACACCAGATCCCTCACTCAAAATCTCTATTTTTACATCATTTAACATAATATCCTTTTTAAAATTTTTTAAAAAACCAAATAAATAAATAGCTAATCCAGTAACAATAATCACAACGATAAGAGATGCTATTTTACCCAATGTATTGTGAATTTTATCCCCTTCTATCATGATAATTAATATAGCAGATTTTTGTTAATTTAAACAGGTTTACTGTATAATTGCCAGATGCATGAAAATAACCTAACAAATGGCTCAATATCAAAACAAATTTTAATGATAACTATTCCTGCTTCCATTGGATTTTTCTTCAACACAATGTTCAATGTTGTGGATACTTATTTTGGCGGGAAGCTAGGTGACTCAGCCCTTGCAGGATTATCCGCCGCCTTTCCTGCGTTTTTTATTATTTTGGCTATTTCTACTGGTATTTCTAGTGCCACGACAGCCCTTGTTGCCAATTATATGGGAAAAAAAGATGAGAAAAGGGCTAAAGAATATTATGTTCAAGGAATATTTCTCGGAGTAATTTTTGGGATTGCCCTCACTATAATTGGGCTTGCTTTTGGCAGACCACTTTTATCACTACTCAATCTCCCAGACCCTGTTATGAGTTATGCTCTTGATTACCTAAATATAATTTTCTTAGGTACTACTTTTTTTGTATTAGCTAGCGTTCTGAATTCATATTTAAATGCACAAGGTAAAACTAAAATATTTAGAAACCTACTCGTAACGGCTTTTTTCTTGAACGTTATATTCGATCCATGGTTTATGTATGGAGGATTTGGTGTACCAAAAATGGGAATCCAAGGAATAGCGTTTGCAACTGTTTTAGTGCAAGCCATAGAATGTCTGTACCTAGCATATTATCTAAAGAAAAGAGAAATATTAAGTGGTAAATGGAAAAACTTTACTCTTAAATTAGACATTTCAAAACAAATACTTATTCAGGCTTTGCCATCAAGTTTGAACATGATGAACATTGCTATTGGAAGTTTTATTATAAATTATTTTATATCTGTATATGGTGCTGATGCTATTGCAGGATATGGTGTCGCAGTCCGCATTGAACAAATTGCACTGATACCAACAATTGGATTAAATATTGCCGCACTTTCGCTTGCTGGACAGAATAATGGTGCACATAAATTTGATAGAGTAAGAGAGACTGTAAAAATATCGATCAAATATGGATTATGTGCAATGATATTTTCTATTCTTGTGACTGTAGTATTCGGTAAAATCCTGATAGGACTTTTCACTACAAGTAACAACATTTCCAGCATTGGAATGAATTATTTGTACGTTGCAATACTCATATTTATGGCTTATGTGATTTCTTTTGTTTCTAGCTCTACACTCCAAGGTATTAAATATCCCAACCGCGCACTAATAGCTGGCGTCCTGCGCCAAATCATCCTGCCTATTATTATTTTTCCAATTGTTGTTTACAAATTAAATTTAGGAATTGAATCGATCTGGTGGTCACTGCTCATTATAAACTGGATAGGAGCAATTCTATCGCTTATAATTGCGAACAAGAGTATTAATCAAAGAGAAAAAGAAGTCATAATATAAATTAAATACTTATAACAAACCAATATATGAAAAAACAAAAACAGATATTAATTATAAATGGCGGTATGACCTTTAAAAGCAAAAAGGATTATTTAGATTTTCTAAGAAAAAGAGAAGTATCTATGGGTAAAAGATCCAAATGGAGTGATGATTATTTAGATAAAAAACTCGGCAAGAATTTTGAGATCACTCGCCCTCGCATGCCACTTCAGGATGATGCTAAATATGAAGAATGGAAAATTCATTTTGAGAGATATATACCTCATCTTCGAAACGGCACAATCCTTATTGGCACTTCTTTGGGTGGAATATTCCTTGCACAATACCTGTCCGAAAATAAATTTCCAAAAAGGCTTGGCGGAGTATTCCTTGTATGTCCCCCATTTGATGGAACATTAAGTAGTGAAGATTTGGTGGGTGGATTCCGACTCCAAAGTGATTTATCACTTCTTGCAAAATCTTCAAAAAATCTTTATTTATTGTTTTCAGCAGATGACGACGTGGTACCAGTGGAGCATGCAGAAAAATATAGAAAAAAACTTCCAAATGCAAAAATTCTAATTTATAAAAGCAAAAACGGACATTTCTTGGTTAAAGAATTTCCAGAGATTATTAAACTGATTCAGAAATTGTAAGATTCTGATCGAAGCATTTACCCATTCGTACGAATGGGTAAATGCCCTAGTTCATAAAAGGCCATCAGTAGATGATACCCGTGAGCGGTACTAAGCTGAAACCTGAAAGCTTTCCCCCATTGCATCATTCACTTTTTTGATCGCAATCATATAACAGGCTGTCCTCATATCAACATTTTTATCCATCATCATTTTATAACAATCATCGAACGCTTTCTCGATATTAATTTTTAGCTTCTCCAATACACTGTCCTTGTCCCATTTTTCGCTGTGAATATTTTGATACCATTCAAAATATGACACCGTCACACCTCCACTGTTAGATAAAATATCTGGAACAAACAAAATACCTTTTTTATGTAAAATAATGTCTGCCTCTGGAGTTAATGGCCCATTAGCCATTTCAATAATAAATTTAGCCTTAATTTTACTTGCATTATCTGACGTTATTACATTTTCCAAAGCTGCAGGCACCAAAACATCAACATCTAACTCCAGTAATTCACGATTTGTAATGTATGAAGCACCTTCAAAGCCCATAAGACTACCATTTGTCTTTTTATACTCAATTACCTTTTTAATATCTAGGCCATTTGGGTTGTATAGTGCACCCTTAGAATCTGACAGCGTCACAACTTTGTAACCATGATATTCCGCACTAATAGCAAAATATTCGGCAACATTACCCAACCCCTGTATTGCAATCTTTAAATCTTTTGGATTTAGTTGCTTCTCTTCCATTAATTTATTCAATACGTGAACACCCCCATACCCTGTCGCCTCTGTACGACCTTCACTCCCACCGTTATTAAGAGTCTTGCCTGTAAATGTTGCTAATTCATTTTTACCAACTATTTTTGAATACTCATCAGTCATCCAATTCATTATTTCGCCTGTAGTATACATATCAGGTGCTGGAACATCTTTGTTGGGCCCAATGACGTCAGAGATTGCACGAACAAATGACCGAGAAAGATTTTCTAATTCAGTTTTTGACAAAGTTTTTGTATCAACAATTACACCCCCTTTACCACCACCAAACGGAATATCAGCAACCGCACACTTCCATGTCATCCAACTAGAAAGTGCCTTAACTTCTGATTCTGTAACCTCAGGACTAAATCTGAGTCCACCCTTATATGGTCCTCTGGCATTGTTATGCTGAGACCTAAATCCTACAAATGTTTTAATATCCCCATTATCCATTTTCACTGAAAAATTTACCCTAACAACTCTTTGTGGTTCTAATATTCTATTTAATTCATTCTCATTCAAACCAAGAATACCGCCAGCCTTTTTAATCTGTATAATTGAATTTTCAAATGGATCGTTTGTCATTTTTTTAAAAAATATTTTTAATCAAATAATTATATCACTCAATCAGAAAAGTGATTAATCAATTCAAATCTTCCTACTATCGTATGCCCAGTGCAGAAGAGCTTGACGTTGTTTTGGTCGACAATAGATGTCACATGCCCTGCAGTTATTTGCCACCTGTGCACAATGACGTTTCATTTGTCTCCAACGCCTTATTTGACGAGCATCCTCATCGGGAATTCTTCTACCCATGTAATAGCGACAATACCACTCAAACCAACCACGAGGGTCGTATTTTGATATCCATCCTTTATTTCGCCAAACCGAAATGCTCTGGCTTGCATTGACTCCAAAATAATTTTTATTCTTCTTGTTTGATAATTTGGCATTAAGAAACCAGTCGCTTGGGTATTCATCTACCGCACTATTTAAATATTTACCCCCAAAAATACCTAGGCCTAACATTTGTTTAGGTGTTAAATCTGGTTTAAATTCAACATCAAAATTTTTACCCATCGGTTCTTCCAATTTATATTTATACTTTTTCTGCATCAAATTATTAGCTTTGACAATCTTGCCCTTAAACATGTTATAATATTTTTTAATAATTAATTTGAAATTGCATGAATAAGATAATCATACTATTAGTATCAATAATAATCATTGTTGCTGGAATTTTAACATACAAACAGGTCAGTTTGGAATCTAGAGAAGATGAAATAAATATTGAAAAGAGTACAGGCAATGTAATCAAACAGGATGTCATTCCTGTCACTGAAACAAAAGTGAGCGAGCCAATAGCAGAACCAAAATCAGTTACTGCACCATCAGGACCAAAGGTATTTACAATGACAGAAGTACAGGCAAACAACACAGAATCAAATTGTTTGACAGCTATTAACGGCAAAGTTTATGATTTGACTGCATTCGTGACAAAACATCCAGGTGGAGACAGAAACATTCTAAGAATATGTGGCAAGGACGGATCAAGCACATTTGAAGGTCAGCATGGTGGTGAAGGTAAACCAGAAAAAATATTAGCTGGTTTTGAAATAGGTATTTTAAAATAACTTAAACAAATAACCTCGAGCTTCTAGCTTGAGGTTATTTGTTTATTCTACTCACCTTGAACGGCTCAGCTACATTTTTGACATCGAACTTCAATCTACCAATTACTCTATGATCAGAAGTTAAAACATTCACTCTCCATAAACCCTCTGCAACATTACTTTTTACGGAATAAAGCCTGTAACCATCCTGTCTGCCCCCACGTATTGGCACATTAATATTACTAATTGTGATCCATTTATTACTTTTATTATCAAATTTCTGCCAATTATGCGTAATATTTATATTCAGATCAATTGGTGAGTATATGGCTGTCATAATATAAACAGGTTCAAAATTATATCTATGAAATACATTGCCAGAAAGGAAATTATTAAACCGATTGTATATTTCCTCATCAACTAAATATCCACCATCGCCAGTTTGCTTTAGATTATGATACACGCCAGCATCCTTCTGGATTAATGGTAGAGGTGGTATCAAATTTAAGAAATAAAAGATATTAACTATAACTAAAATTACAAGTGCATTTTGAGCAATTACTTTTTTATTTGATTTTAGACTTATTTTTGAAACAATTTCAGTAAACCAAAGAAATAAAATAAAGATAATTATTGTCACAATTGAGCTTACTATAAAAACCCATCTATCTATACTATTTAATAAGATTGGGATTGTAATTATTAAATAAGATAGCAATGCAAAGAAATAAACACTAACTCTAAAACTAAATTTTTCGTAATGTTTTTTTAGAAACTCATTGCCCAGTAAATAAATAACCAATAATAATAAAAAAGGCCAACTAGATTCCAAGGTAGAGCTTCTTGTATAGAATACGACGAACGCACTGAACAAGGCACCCAATGAAAACTGCATAAATAATGTCATCCAAAAATGCATTCTACCTCTAATCTTTTCTTTGATTGAATCTGACTCATACAAGCTAAGCATTATTATACAGAATCCAGAAATCAAAATATAAATACTCAAAATTAGCTGATCAGCCAAGGCGTCCACCCTGCCGAGAGATAAATTATCCAAAACGAAACCAAAAACTAATGCGAGTGAGGAAATACGATTCTCGTATTTTTGGTACCAGTTTTTAATTTTTGGTGGATTAAGAATGCTCCTGATTTTATTTAAAACCATTTAAGTAACTAGACTATTTCAATCCCCTCCCAAATACCATTGTGACTAATGACAAAATTATTGAAAACCATAATGCTGACCAAAACGATGCAACCGTAAATCCTGGAACTATCTCTGCTGCAAGCATAATAAGTGCAGCATTTATAACCAATGAAAATAATCCGAGCGTTAGAATATTAATAGGTAAAGTCAAAACAAATATTAACGGTTTGATAAAAATATTGATTAGAGCCAACACTACTGCTAAAGCAATTGCCCCAAAGAGAGTAACTCCAACTCCTGGTAAAAGATATGAACTAATCATGATCGCAACGGTTCCAACGAGCCAATGTGTAAAATTCATTTGAATTAATAATTAACTAATAATTTAATACGAACTTTGATTACTGCTCTTTATTGAATTTTCTGCTATTTTGTTATTCAGATCAGCAACCATATTCTTATATGAATCAACCTCATTCTGTAGTTTTTCTTTTTCCTTTATCATGCCTTTAAATTTAAAATAGTCACCAATCACTTCTGGAATGGAAACCAAAAAACTCGCAATCATTCCTGATAATATTGCGAGAACGAGTACAACAGCGAGAGACGCATCCACCTGCCAAAACAAGAAAGTTACTGTTATTGCTACAGCATTTTGGAGTGCAAATATCACCGCCACAGCACCTAATACCAAACCTATTATTACAAATATAATCATATTATTTAAGTTACTTAATAAATAAACTCAACTTAATTAGACGTAGAAACCAATCATTCCTTACAGATTTATTAATTGTATTATAACATAATTAAGACTATTTCTTTACAACAAGATGGATTGCTGGCAATTCTAGACCTAGTGCCCAAGCAGAAAATCCATGTAGCTTATACCTATTTATCAATTCCAATTTTTCACTTATACTAATTTCATTTTCATACCAAATTGTATTTGCTTTCTTATTCCGTACATATTTTAGATAAGGAGCCTTATCAATCTCACTATATCCGAGTGTTGGATTATATGTACTTAGAGCAATTTTTAAACCCTCAAACCCACCAATCCCAGTTATTTTACCTCGAGCATCATCCCATTTCCAATAGTAGAGAGGAATGCCTAGTGATAATTTGTTTGCAGGTATAAATTTTAACGAATAATCTAAAACATTAACTAGCCAAGGGTAGGGGGAAATAGCACCTTTAGAATCTGGAGCATCATAAGACATAATACTCACAAAATCTGATGAATCGCTTATTTTTTTATAGTCATAAACACCAATAAGATCGTTCCATAAGGTATTCTTATAATCACTTGGATTATCACTTATTTTAGCTATAACAGCCACGCTAAGAATCAAACCTTTCTTGTGAAAATCCTTGCTCGCCAACTCCACAAACTCAGAAAACTTATCCTTATACTCAACATTCATCTGTTCGAAATCAATCTGCCAACCAATAAAATCATTCTTTTTTGCTTCACTTATCATCTGCTTTATCGCACTTTTTTGATTTTTCTTATTATTTAGGAGTGCCACAAGACTCATTTGACCAAAACTTCCATTAGTAACAAGTGGCATCACTCTAATATTTTTTTCTTTAGTAAATTTTAGTACCTCCTCATTAATAGATCCTTGAAGTTTGGCATTTTCATCGAAGGCATATGATTGTGGGGCAAGTATGTCTATAGATTCTGGATATGAAAATAAAGATTCTCGCGCGTTTATCCCCTCTCGGTAGTAAAAAATCCTTGAGTAATCAAAATTATTGTATTTAATATCTAGACTTGTATCAGAAGTAAAAGCAAAAACAGGAAGACATCCAGAGAACAACCCAACTAGAACCAAGGTGAGGTTAAATTTTAATATTTTTCCAATTATCGTATTCTTACTCATACACCTATCATACCACTTGTCCTGTCAAAAAAATAATGCGACTTCCTTGGATAATGATATACTCTATTCTGCAAACAGGTATTTTGGTTACCCTAATTATTCATTATTTTTTACTAAAATAATCATGTCAAACATAATTTTATATTCAAAAATCGGCTGTCCTTGGGGAGACGAAGTTAGAGACTTTCTAAATTCAAAAAATATCACATTCACTGAAAAAGAAATGCTCAGCAATCCTCAGTTTAAGGACGAATGTATTACCAAGTCTGGTCAGTGGAAATGTCCTACACTAGATATTGATGGGCATATACTTGCCGACAGTGATGCGGACCAAGTACAGAAGTACTTGGAAAGTTTACAAGTATCCAAGTAACAATTAATCAATATCGATGATAGGAACTACTTGACCCTAATTGGAAATTGATAATTGAATACTTCTGCTTAAGTGCTTAAAAACTTAAGCAGTTTTTCTCCTATGTATCATTACTCTATTACCATCCGGATCTTCAATTGTCACCATTTGGCATGATGGAAAATCCATTATTTCACCAACAAATATAATATTATTTTCTTTAAGAATTTTGACGGCTTCTTCAAAATCAATAACCTCTAGTGCTACCACGCCTCCTTCTCTGCCTGGCATAAAATTAGTAGCTCCTTTACCTATTGCAAGTGTATGAGGGCCAATTTCATATTCAATAAATACCATTTCAGTTGTATCATCACCAAAAACACTTGTAGGCTTTAAACCTAAAATATCTTCATAAAAATATTTGGCTTTTGAGACATCTGTAATTGAGTAACTTACAAACGCTATTTCTTTTACCTGTATCATTTATATTAGATTAAAAGCTAATACTCTCAATTACGATAGGTTCTAGTGGTATATCTCTATCTCCAACTGCTACATTCTGTATAGCATTTACTACATCCATACCACTTGTCACTTTACCAAAAACAGTATGTTTTGTGTCCAAAAAATTATTATCCTTAACATTGATAAAGAACTGACTGCCATTGGTGTCTGGCCCTGAATTCGCCATAGAGATTGTTCCGGTATCATTTCTATTTTCGGGTGTTATCTCATCCTCAAATTTATATCCCGGACCCCCAGTTCCCCATCTAAACATATCCTCATCATTTTTCGATAAAGGATCCCCACCTTGAATCATAAAGTCTTTTATCACTCTGTGGAATTTTACATCATCATAAAACCCTGACTCGGCCAATTTTCTAAAATTAGCAACCGTATTAGGTGTTACCTTGTCATAAAATTCAATTTTAATATCTCCTTTATTTGTATGTAATGTTGCCATAGTTATTTTGTCTTTATTAATTACTAAAACCTTCTCTTTTTCCGGTATTAATGAATCAGTAGTTGATGCATAGGTTACCTCCGAATCAATAGCTTTTATCACATCCCTATGCTTTGACCCAACGCCGGTTCTAAATGATAAATATACTGATACCAGTATAATAATTATTACCACAATTATTATTTTTATTTTTGACATAGAAGAAATTATACCCTAAAACATTTTGCATTCAAAATGTTCGGTCTAGCCCGGTTGACACCGTCGACCTAGGGGCGAACAATCATTAGATTGTTCTATCCAAATTATTCAAATTCATAAAATAAAAAACAGCCGTCTTCGCAATGCGAAGACGGCTGTTTGCAGGAGGTTGTATCATGTGAACTTGGTGCCTATGTCTTGTCAGGCGATTCGCCGTTAGGCCCTGGCTTCACGCTTGAAGCCGCAGGATTTACAGGCCTGACTAGCACGAGCTGGCCAGTGACCGTATCAACAATCAATCCGCTGAACCCTTTGGGGTGGGCACCTTTGAGCAACACGGCCTGTTGGTCAGTGAGGCCAAATTTTGCTGGGCTCCCTGACACCAATGTGACGATCTGGGCGAGACCCTGATCAGCTTCATGCTTTGTGTCACCCTTGATGATGGCATCATTCCAAGCAACCATCAGAATGTGTGCGACATCACCCGCTGCCTGAGCTGTAGCGAGTTCTGCAGCATTCGACGTCTTAGCCTGGCGTTTTGCCTGGTTTTTCTTTGCAGTCTCGCTGATGACTTTGATATTCGGAATGGCAATGACGGCAATCCCACCAATGAGGGCGAGAACGACGAGTAATTCCACGAGACTGAAGCCGATTTTCTTTGACAATTTAGCGTTTTTCATGGTTTGGGTATGGGTTTGGATGTTTACTTGATTGCACATGACACACAGAATTTTATGGTCAATGCGCAGTCAAAGTTTGATATTTCAAACACTGGCTGCGCACTGCCATAACCTCTTTTAAAGAACGAAGTTTATTATTATCACACAATTAAAACAATATCAAACAACCTATCTAGGTTAGGTTTTAGATAATTAAACATATATATTAGAATTATTTCCTAAATAATCTTCTGATCGTCCTTGTGTGTAGAAATGATTCTGGCAATATAAAATGAAAAAATTTCGTTTTACCATGCCCATAAAATATAAATAGAATTGCAGCAGAATAAACAACTAAATCCTCTACTTCCCATTGACCAAACTGTACTGCCATAGTTATTACAGAAGCGGCAAAAAAACTCGCAATCAAAACCGTATTAATTCTAGTTAAATAACCCAGAATAAATATTACTCCGAATATCATTTCAGCAAATCCAGTGCTTAAAACAAATAGATTATTGGTAAACCATGTCAGTCCAAAATTGTACATAAAGTTCCAATTATGAACATCAAGAAACGATAGTCCTAACTCTGGGTATGAAAGCTTCTCAGAAAACGCCATTATAATTAGTGAAATACCAGTACCTATTCGTACAATCTCAACTGCATGCTTATTAAGTTTATTTAGGCACGCTCCTTTTGGAGAATGTTTTATTAAGAAGTAAAAGGCTAGCGTCAAAAGCATTATATTTTCAAAAAATGCTTCGGGACCAACTTTAAACAGTAGTGTTGTGTATAAAATTATGAGAGCACATGATGCCATTCTCGGATACATTCCAATTACAAACATCACACCCAGAGCTATCTCTATGGATGCCAGCAAGGCAGACAACGAATCAGTAACAGGAAATTCTGGTATAAGCACAACCTTCCATATAACTCCCACAGTAACCAGGAATAGACCGAGTACACCTTGAGCCACCCTATCTATTATTACTTCATATTTTTCTCCAAATGACAGAAGTTTTTTTGGTTCCCTTATAATTCTATCCAAAATACTAAATACCAAAACAACAATAATAGAAATAATAGCCCAAATAATCACCTCCTTACTACTTAAATAATAAAATGGTGTTTGATTATGTGACTCACCAATCACCTTCTCAGTATCAACAAACCATTTAACATGTGCAGATACAAAAGAAACAATTGATAGTAATAATATTGGGACGAATATAATTATTTTTTGTATCATTAAATTTGTTTTGTGAATTTATAGAGCATCTTCCGCATCCTCAGCTTTTTGCTCTGCCCTCTTTGCCAAACTTTCTGCATCCTTAAAATTATCATCATCAAACTCTGTTCTAGCGTCGTCAAACAAATCCTCTGCGTCATCAAGTAAGTTTTCTGCAGAATCAGTGTCATCATTATCATCTTGCGCCTCACCGATCTTAGCTTTTGCATCCTTAATGGCATCTTTTGCTTCAGCTATTGCATCTTCTGCATCAGCTTTGTCACCCCTACTGTCACCAATCGCATCTTCTGCATCTTCGGCTTTATTTTCAGCATCATCTACGTACTCCCTCGCATTATCATAATCTTTATCATCCAAATAATCCTCAGCCTTTTGCAATAAATCTCTTGCATCATCGAGCAAATCATCAGCATCACATACATCATCACCGTCATCATTTGCTTTATTTATTTTATCATCCACATCATCAATCAACTGATCAACATCATCCAATCCTTCTTCTATCTCGTCTTTCTCCGTTTTACCGCCAGCCTGTCCATACGCATCCTCTGCACTGTCAAACGCATCATCAGCATAAGTTTTTGCTTTGGCATAATCAGAATTCAAATAAAATTTGATTGATTTATAGAAATATTCTCTTGCGTCCTTAAGATCATCTTCTGCACTATTAATATTAGATGACATATCATCCACCTGATCCTCAGCATCTTCAATTTGTTCTAGAGCCTTTTGTATTGCTGTCTTTGCTGTAGAAGATGATCCTGTAGATACAGATGGAGTTGATACAGTACTTGGTATTACATTAGAGGTTGGACCTACAACAGTACCCGTGATTAACTTTGTATATATTTGCCTTGATAATGGACCAAAAAAACCGCTTGTAGGGCTAATACCGTTTGATGACTGCCATTTAATCACAGCTTCCTTGGTTTTAGTCTTAAATGTGTCAGTTTCCTTGCCAGGTGAACCGGCACCAGACGTTGAAATTATAAATCCAGAATCATTCAAGTATTTCTGGAGACAGCGGACATCTTCACCTTCATCATCAATATCAAGGCTACGGGTAAAATCACATGATGATGCATTTGATATTTGATAAGATACAAAAAAAACAAAAACAAACAATGAAATCATTCTTAAAATTTTTCTAAAATTCATAATTGATTTTATTATAAATAAATCGAGTAAATTAAAATACAGTTCGTACTCTAATTATATTACACAATCAAAATTAGAACAATAAAAAATTATTTTTCTTCCGATTTCAAAGAATATAATTTTCTAGCATCCTCTAATGTTCTAGGGTAACGTTGAGTGCTACCTAAGCCGTTCTCATACAATTCTGCAGTCTCGACAAGATCTGACCATATTCTCTCTCCATCAGCACCGAGATTATTTAGTTTTTCAATTAGCATTGATCTATATTTCTTGATACCACCACCCACATCAAGATTAAACATTTGACCGAGATCGGTTTTTGTATATTCAGGTCTTTTAGGTTGAGATTTTTCATGATTGATCAAATCATCAATCGAGCACCCTCGTTTTGGACGAGATTTAACCCAGTTATCATAATCGGAATCATACGCATCTTTTGCTCGATAATATTTCAATGATTTATTTATATCCATATCAATTACAGCCTCTGAAATTGGAGAGGTTCTAATATCAGAAACAAATTCATCACTTAATCCGGTTTTTTCCTTTAATCCATTTCTCATGGCTAAAGTATATTCCTTGGCAATATCTTGAGATAGAACTAGATGCCCTCTCTCATTGTATTTAATCAGTTCATCCTCATTTAACCCAATCCTTTTAGCAATAATATCAGTATCAACAAAAACCACCCCATCAATATCACTCTTTTCATGAGCAGTGCCTTTAATCATTGACCCGAACAAATTCATTGATAGAAATTCTGGATACTTATCTTTCATTTCTTTTACCTGTTCCTTAACAGCCAAAATTCTATCTCTAGAAAATTGTTCCTTGGATAATACAAAACGGTGATCTGTTTCATTTTTTGGGCGAGCAGGTATGATTGGCTTTTGGGCCAATTCTTCTAGTAGAGCTGCACCACTCTTTGGAGATTCAGATGGCTGTTCCATGATTAGGTAATGCCGACAGTTAAAAGTTTTATAAAAGCTAAAATCGATTATTCTGTAGTTTTCCTATATTTTACACCGAGATAATATGGCCAGAAATATCCAATAGTAAAAATCCACCCGATGATCCATAGAGTTCCAAGCCCATTGCTATCTGTGATTATTGTTTGTCTCATACCCCAATTGTACCATGTTTAATATTATTAAGTCCAAAGTTTAGAAATTAAGATTGGAATCATTTTTCACTATAATAATCGATTAGAGCTTTAACACCAGCTAAATTTTTATCGAACTCTACAGTCTCATGTGTCTTAAGCTCTACTGAAATAGAAGGAATATTCAAAGTTGCAAGCCAGTCACCCGCATCACCAGTAATTTCATAACTATCAAATGATTTCACAGGTGGGTAACCAGATGCTTTTGAATAAGCGTTCATTATGGCGGTAGTTTCTGGAAGGATTCCATTCTTACACGCAGACGCATATACAGCATTAGATTGACTATGCCAGAAAATAACAGCAATTGGATTATTTTTATCTACAAAATTTTTAATGGCCATTGCTTCCGGTTCAGAGAATACTGATGTTCCCGCACTCACCGTCTTTGATCTCCATTTACTTTCTGGTTGCCATTTGCAATCAAAATTACGATTTATATCTACATTATTATTATTAAACCGACCTGAAGCTAAAATATTTTGATCTGTTGACACATCACTAATATTAAACCTGCCTTCTTTACCAACAACTTTATATAACCCATCAGGGTTTAGAGACGGGATCACTGTTATAGCTATGTTTGGCGGAATGACTGCTACATTTTTATCCAAATAATCCATAATCTGATACGCAAGAATGACACTGTTCCATTCATAGCCACCATGAATACCTCCAACAAATACTAAATTATATTTACCCTTTCCATAGGTAAAGCTTTCAATTTTCCGTCCTTCTACTGATGTCCCTATAACTTTATAGATAAGCTTATCAACTTTAACTTCTTCTACCAAAATTTCCTTCGGAACCTCTTTTTTATTGTTATAGAAATACACAAAACCAGCAATTGCTATTAAGATAATTGCTACAAAATATTTAGAACGAAAAAATCTCATTACTTAGTGTAGTATTTTAGAATCGCTTCTATACCTGCCTTATTCTTGGACCATTCAACGTCTGTATGATTTGTAAGTAGAACACTTATCGCTGGAATATTATTTTTTGCAAACCAATTCACCATGTCTCCAGTTAGTTCGTAGTAATCGAAATCTTCATATGCTTTATATCCTGAAGCTTTCGCAAATGCTTTTGTAAGTAGAGATGTATCTGTTGACACACCATTATGGCAGTTTGAAGCATACACACCACCCGCCGCACTATACCAAGCAATAACTGCTGTCGGCTTATTTTTTTCCACATAATTTTTAAGTGCCAAACTTTCTGGCTCAGAGAAAGCACTGTCACCTCCACTAACTGTTTTGTTCTGCCATTTGCCCGAAGCTTGCCAATCACAATCAAAGTTTCTGTTTATGTCCACATCATCTGCATTAAATCTTCCTGAAACAACCACCTTCTGATCCTCCGAAACATCTGATGCTTCAAATTTACCTGAAGTTCCCACAACCTTGTTTAGACCATCTGGATTTAACACAGGAATAACTGTTACTTTTATATTTTCAGGAACTATACTAGGATTCTTTTTTAGATAATCCATAAGCTCAAATGCTACCAATGATGTATTCCAAGAATATCCACCATGAATACCTCCAACAAAAAGTATTTCTTTCTCACCTGTTCCAAATCGATATGCAGTGATATCTCTACTTTCGATAGATTTACCAATCACCACTTCTGGAGCATTTGTATCATCTACTTTTACCTCCTCTGTCTTTGGAGTGGTGTCAGTAGTTGGAGCAACCACAACTTCATTATTTGAATAATTTTTAGTAATAAAATAAACGCCAAAACCTGCAATAACCAAAACGATAATTACTATTATTGATTTTTTCATATAGTGTTAATTATAGCACGCTATTCAAAACGAGTTTTCCACCCTGAAAAGGGTTATTTTGTATGCTGTTAAAACAATCTTCCACCAATTACAGGGTCTGCTTTGTCTGGAGTAATGAGAATAACTTTACCATCCGCATCAGGCACACCAAGTGTCAAAACCTCAGATTCGAACGGACCGATTTTTCGGGGTGGAAAATTAACAACTCCCAAAACCAGTTTTCCAATCAATTCTTCTTTTGTGTATAAAGCCACAATTTGAACAGAAGAATTCTTGATACCAATTTCAGGACCAAAATCAATCTTCAATTTGTATGCAGGTTTACGAGCTTCTGGGAAATCATTAATTTCAATTATTTTTCCTACTCTAATATCTAATTTTTGAAAGTCTTCTATGGTTGTCATGAATTAATTATAACAAATTGGCCCATTCTTCCCAATACCTTGCTTTTATCAAACCCTTTGCTAATGTAATCTCGACCCGAATTGTACATGAAAAACCGCATTTTCGATCTGTTCTTTTCAATTTCCTTGCTTTTGGTCACTTCCCCCATCCTTCTCTTTATTGCCACCATCCTCAAACTGACTTCTCACAGATCGGTGATTTTCCGACAACAAAGACTCGGGCTTAACAAAGTTCCGTTTGTCATTTACAAGTTTCGCACTCTTGTAGATGTGTCAGAATTTTCTGAAGACGCTATAAAAACAAATGAGGATCCCAGGATAACAAGGTTTGGGAGACTCCTGCGTCAAACTCATCTTGATGAACTTCCACAACTATGGAATGTAATCAGAGGTGATATGCGTCTGGTTGGTCCGCGTCCACTCCAAAATATTCTAGTGGGTAAACGGACACTGACTCTGCCCTGTTACGACAATAGGTTTAGAGTTAAACCAGGATTAACAGGACTAGTACAGATTAAAGGAAGAATTAAGGAATACTCTATGGGGCCATCCAAAAGCCTGCGACTGGAGATGTTTTACATCCAAAAGCAAAACATTTTGTTTGATCTTAGTATCCTACTCCACACAATGCTTGTAGTGTTGAGGAGAAAAGGAATCTAAGAACCAAACATTGCAACCAACACCTGAGACGAAAGTCTCAGGTTTTTTAATTTCTAGCTTTGACTATTAAATCAGCACGTTTCCAAGGTTCTGTTTTTGCATACTCTTGTTCTTCTTTTATCCAAATTTGTTCCCACTTTTCATCATTATCGACTTTGTATTCATTTTTATCTCTATTCATACCACGTTTCGAAGCTATTTCATGTGGACAATCTATCCAAATACGAAAATCATAGTATGGATTAAAATCTTCACCGAGCATGGACACTCCCTCGATTATAATTAGTCCTTCTGGCTTAACCACTTTCCAATCAGTGAGTTTCTGCTCTGACCAATCAAATTTTTGATAATTAGCTTCTTTGCTATTTGAAAGTGGAATAAGTACTTGTTCAAGAAATCTTTTTCTATCTGCTCCATTATTAGTAGAAGTTGCGAAATCATCAAGAGTAATAATTTCTGAACCTGGAAATTCACTTTGAATTTCTTTTGCAAGTGTACTTTTCCCAGATCCTCCATAACCATCTATTGCAAGTAGGACTAATGACTTTTGTGCAAGTAGTTCAGTGATATTTTCTTTTATGATTTGTAATTCACTCATTCTTGTATGATTTTTAAGATGGCTTCTGCAACTTCCTTAGAGTCTGGATTAGCATCAATAGGAATCATTCCAGATTTTATCATTCTCTCTTCAAACTCGTCCTTCCAACTCAAAACTCTTTCACGCCCCGCTTTTGTATTTGCGAAATCATCTGTACCTTCTCGAGTTTTTAATCTTTTATCAAGTATATCTGGAGTTGTACGTAGGAGAATGGATGTATCAAAAAATGACATCACTTCTGCATTATTACTTGCAATACCACAATAAAAAACTATGTCTTCAGTTTGTTTATCCAAAAATTCTTTTAATTTATCAATGTCGCAAACCCAGCGAGAATTATTTACTTTGTCCAGATCAGAATTATCATAATCCACATAGCGTTCTCCTGTATCCTTTCTAATCATCATAAATAATCCATAACTATCGTCTTCAATATCGTATGCTTTATATCCTAATTCATTCAGTGCCTTACTCATTATCGTTTTACCAGAACCAGCAACCCCTGTAATAAATATCTTTTCCATAAACAAAATTGTATCATAAATCTTTGATTTTTAGGCAAAAAAAGGTTAATGTATAAAATACTATAAATCATTTTATAGGCATTGGGGAATCGTCTAATGGTAGGACATGTGCCTTTGGCGCATAGTATCTAGGTTCGAGTCCTAGTTCCCCAGTAAAATTTACCGAAGGAAAATTTGACTTGGGAAAGTAAGTGCCGGGCGCACTTACGACTAGGACTCGAAGCCCGATTGAGCCTGTCTGCCGACAGACAGGCAGATTTTGTGACTGATAAGGAAACAAAATCTCCAATCGGGGTACTGAACCTGTAAGGTTCGAGACTCCTAGTTCCCCAGCATACAACAGCTAGCACAAGATGCTTTACTAGAATAGAAATATGAAAAATAATTACGGTTTGCCTAAGACTGAATTACAGAAAATCTTTGAGAGAGATAAGGTTTGTGTGTATTGTAAAAAGATAATGCTGAGTCATGATTCAGGCAATATACGTTCAGATTGGTACTCAATTGAACATTTAAATTACTTACCACCCTGGAATAATCCAACTACAGTTACAATTTGTTGTTGGAGTTGTAATTCTAGCCGTGGGAACAAAAAAATTAGAGAATGGTTTGAAAAACCTTACTGTTTAGAAAAAGGAATTGACATAGACACAGTTTCTAAAGTCGTCCGAAACTATATTTTGGAAGTCGAAGATAGGGAGTAAGTATTCCTCACGAGACGCGTCGAAATTGATTCTGAAAATATACTAAAACCGTCAAGCAGGGCTTGACCGCGTACGGTTCTAGACCGAGACGCCCAGCAAAAATTTACGAAGGAATTTTTCTGTGGGTAAAGGATGCTATACTTAACCCATGAAAAAGACAATTATAATATCCTCCATTGTATTGCTTATTGCCATTTGTATTCTAATATTATTTCCAAAGAATAAGCCCGTTACCCCAGCCACTATCTCCAATCAGAAGTATGTAAACGACAACTATAAATTTTTACTTAATCTACCAACTGAGTACTCTATTGATGAAAATTATGTTCATCAAATAACTCCTACTCGCAATGTAAACGGCGTTAAGTTCAACGTACCAAAATCATTAACAAATGGAACCAATCTTTCCAATGACACATCAATAAGTATTGAATCAATCCCAAATATCCCATACTGCACAGCAGAATTATTTACAGATTATCCAGCACATAAGCCAGATATAGTCACAGACAGTGGTACAACCTACTCACTCATAACATCTAGCGAAGCTGGAGCTGGCAATCGTTATGAAGAATCTATCTATACCATACAAGATTCAAGCCCATGCGTAGCAATTCGATATTTCATTCATTACTCTGCATTTGAAAATTATCCTACTGGTAGCATCAAAGAATTTGATAAGCAAGATATTTTGGACTCTTTTGATGAAATAAGAAGGAGTTTAGTTATTCAAAAGTAAACTATTTTTTTGAATTCAAATTTTACACTAAAGTATTTATGTGATACTAATTTGAATCACCTCAGATCAAAATAAACACATTCCAGACTTGGGAGTTTTGCATTTACTTAGCAAAATAATCAAAAATGCTATAATGAAAATATGAAATTTTTTAATATATTATTTTTAGCGCTTACCTTATTATTCACCTCTTTCACCACTTCATTTGCTGAAACAAATGTTACGACCCAAAAAGTTGAGGTCCATATGTTTACCCGAGATGATTGTGGTTTTTGTAAAGCAGAAAAAAGTTTCCTTGAAGAACTTTCTTTAGAAAGAAATGATTTTTTTGTAACATTCCATAATCTATCTTCCGAAGAATCTCGTCAGTTATTCATAGAATTCACAAGCACTTTATCACTTCCTAAAGTGACACCACTTACAGTTATTAATGATTCCATACTTCAGGGTTTTGACTCAAAGGAAGGGGCAGGAAGTCGTATAGAGAAAGCAATAGATAATGCAAAAGGTAAAAAAGCTCTTTCTCTCCGCGAGGTACTACTTAATAATAATACCAACATCGAATCAATTGAAGGTGGATGTGTCGGCGATATTTGTGGAATTACAAAACCAAAGGATCAATTTATATTCAAACTTCCTTTATTGGGTGTTGTGAACCTAGAGGATTTTTCCCTATTCTCTCTCGCACTTGTTCTTGGAACGATTGATGGGTTCAACCCATGTGCAATGTGGGTTTTGATAACTTTTCTATTAGTACTCATGCAAATAGGAAATCGAAGGAAAATGTTTCAGATTGCAGGACTCTTTATTTTTTCTGAAGCCATTATGTATACAGTTATTTTAAATATCTGGTACAAAACTTGGGATTTTGTGGGCCTAGATCAGATCGTAACGCCAATTGTTGGAATAGTTGCACTTGGTGGAGGATGTTTCTTTTTATATCGTTATAAAAAACAAAGAAAGGGCCCTTTAGTCTGTGATATCACTAGTTTTGAACAGCAGTCAAAAATAGAGAGTAAAATAAAGTCTTTTGCTTCTTCCCCACTAACTTTCTTGGGCGTGCTTGGAGTTATTGGACTAGCATTTTCTGTAAACATTATTGAGTTTGCTTGTTCAATTGGTATTCCACAAGCTTTCACAAAAATTATTGAGTTGAATAATCTTTCATTCTTAGAGACGCAGTGGTATATGTTTTTGTACACAATCGGTTATATGGTTGATGATTTTATTGTCTTTGGGCTAGCACTTTTTGGGATTCAAAGACTAAGTCATTTGGGTCAGAAATATTCGACTCTTTCCCTTCTAATTGGTGGAATACTTATGGTTATACTCGGAATACTTTTGATTACTAATCCTGAACTACTCGTATTCTAGTTATTGATTGCAACCTGCACAGAGCGGGACCACAACCTTATATTATCGATTGCCTATTCACCTCTCCACACTACATAGTAGAAAATGTACGTCTTGTGGATGGTGTGAGTGATCATATGGCTGTAGTTGCAGATATTACTAAAAAGTACTAATCTAAATGGAAGGTTCTTTAAAAGTGTTGGCTCGCAGTCAGGATATTATTTTTGTCTAAGTATTTTGACTGCGCGCTAACACAAATGGTTTGTGATAGTGTAGCATCAATTGAAAACACTGTAATTAGATGAAAACTACATGGGTTGACTGGGTGCTACTTATCGTTTTAGTTTGGGCACTATCGAGCGCCATCAGGGAGAAAAGAAAGTGGTCAAGAAGCAGACCGCAAGTACAAATCGAAACAACGAAATCTCCTCAATAATTCAAACAAATCTCATTCATACACAATCAGGTCGACAAATGTCAGCTTGGTTGTTTTTATTTTAAAACTCAATTTAACATTCCTATATTCTGCAGAATACCAGAATAAAACTAATAATATTCATTTATCCATTCGTACGAATAGGTAAATGGTGTTAAAAGTTGGCGTAGAATTATTTAATTATGATATAATTATCATATTATAAGTTTTTTATATTTTATATGGCAAAAGGAAACAATTCACAAGGTAAAGAAAAGAAGAAACCAAAGAAGGCAAAAAAATAATTCCTGAAGAATTATTTTTTAAGTATCCAAGTTTCAATTGATCAATATTCAATGGAATCAAAAATCTACCGCAGCTTTGCTACGGTAGATTTTATTTGAAACTTGTAACTTGAGAAATTGAAACTTTGATTAATTAATTTTCTAACAAATTAATTAATTCGGCTTCTAAAGCAACATCTGGCAAGGATGAGTAAGAAATCTTCTCGTAAATATCCAAAAATTTAAGCAAAGTCTCAGAATTAATATTGGTATCCTTACCCCTCCTATCTGCAAAAGATTTAAGAAATGCGAAATTTTCCTTAGTTAGAATATTCTTATTTGAATCTTCAAATTCAGTTGAAATTCGCATCAATATTATTGTGCGTACCTTTTCTATAAGAAGTTTGGTAAACGCTTTTATATTCAAATTATCTTGTCTAATATTTTCTATTATACTAATCGCCTTAACCACATCCTTAGAATCTATAGAGCTTATCAAACTATTCACTAATTCAGATTTGGGAGCCCCTGTAATACCCTCAACATCCTTCAGGGATATTTTCTTTCCTGTCAGAGATGAGATTATTTTTTGCAAAGCCCCATGAGCATCGCGGAATGATCCGTCAGCAATAAGTGCTAAAACATCACTCGCCTCTTCTTCTATTTCATAACCCTCTTTTTTGGCAGTCTTACTTATCACTTGTTTCAGCACACTTTGATCTGGTCTTCGGAATAGATATGACTCACAACGGGACATTATTGTATCTGGTATCTTTTCTATTTCTGTTGTCGCGAGAATAAACATCACATGTGCAGGTGGCTCTTCCAAAGTTTTAAGTAGTGCGTTCCATGCTTCCCGAGTGAGCATGTGTGCTTCATCAATAATATAAACTTTATATTTAGAATCAAAAGGTAAAGTGTTTACAGCATCCTTGATAGCACGTATATCATCAATGCCACGATTGGAGGCTGCGTCTATTTCGTATAAATCATTTTGTGATACAGATAGAGCATCGGCAAAGATTCGGGCAATTGTAGTTTTACCTGTACCACGAGAACCAGCAAAAATATATGCGTGTCCAACTTTTCCAGTTTTTATGGAATTTTCTAAAGCAGAAACTATTTTATCTTGCCCGATAACTTCATTAAATTTATTTGGACGATATTTTCTATACAGAGTTTGCATTGGGTAGATTTAAGATTAAGGATTTATGAATAATTAAAAATCTTAATTGTGTCAATTATATCAAAAAAGGTAATGGAGCGCACTGTCATTCACATATTCGCGCGAATAGGTGAATGGAGGTTAGTATGCGGATAAAAAAACAGCCTCACCACTTGGGCGAAACTGTTGAATTGAAAAAACTTTGGCTTGATTTTGGTTGCCTACCCTCGGGATCAAAAAAAAGAAACGGGTTACCTACCCTGTCTCGTCCAAACCCTATGTATGGGAGTATCGCTTGGAACTTATTCTGATCAAGCTCTTGATTACCGCCGTAGGGCTCACCGTCGTACATATCATCAACAGGCATTTTACCTGTGATTACAGCACGAATTAGATTTTCCCTGGACTCTTCATCTCGGGACAATAACCAAACTACACCACCTGTCTCACCCCTCTGAAATTGATAGACTATATTCGTAGCGAGCTGAACAGTGCTGTCATATTCACGACCCTCGAGTTCCGAGCTTCTCAAAAACTTCAGGAGTGCAAGACAACCAAACAAGAGAATTGCTGTAATTTTCAGGTATGGACAAATATTCAATTTATCATCCCTAAAGTCATGTGTCCTTTTTCTGTGCATGATAGCGATAGATAAATAGTTCTCTAACAGCTTTGGCAAACGCACCAAAACAAAATTGATAAAGAACAGTTGTGTGAGTATCCTACACTTTTTCAAGCTAAAATCAAATTCATCCGCACACTAACCTTGCCATTATTATTAAGTGTTTCTGTCTAAACGTCTCATTTTTACTATATAGTATTTAAATTTACAAACCACACATCATTTTAGTAAATAATGAAAACACGATGGCAGGGTTAGTGTGCGGATAAAAAAATCCGGACCCGCGTGTGCAAGTCCAGATGTAGTCATCCGTTAGGAACAAAAAGAAAGATGTTACCATCCCTGTCTAGCTCGAGATAATCAGCCACTTGAGCTGGATCTGGATCTAGCGAGCCTGAAAACTCAAGTCCAAAGAACCTCCCGCGAAATGCTCCGTATAGACAGAATTTGCCTTTAAGCACATCCTCCACAAGCTTGACCTTGGATGTCGTATCCCAGCTCACTCCCTTACTGCGACCTTCGGTATAAACCTTGGCCACAATCTCTGCAATTTGCTGGTTGCGATTATCGTTAATCTGCAACCCCTTTTGGCACAAAGAAATCATCACAATCACAAACGCAATTAGTGCGACCCCAAAAAACCTGCACAACTCCATTGGAGTTAACTCCTTCGAACTTGCTCTCATTTTCTTTTTGGTTTGTACACCTCCAAGCCAGGAAGTGGAAGAACTTTATTAAAATAAGTATAAATAGATTAGCGAAAATAGCAATAATATAAAAGGGTTAATGGAAACAGATTTGTAGGGGTTGGACCCCTACAAAAATTTTGGAAACACAAAACGCAGTCCCAAATGGTACTGCGTTTGAATAAACAACAAGATGTGAATCTAAAGAAGGTGACCAAGTGGGTCGCCCGCACAATAGCGCTCCTCCCGAGAACGCAAGGCTGGCGACCCACGGTCACCAACAGAGGGTCGAAGGCCCCTGTGGAAATTTTTTGAATGGAAGACCCATCAGACTTGCTCACTCACTACACAAAAGAGCACAATCTGATGGGTCCCGTGTCCACTCACCTTCAACGTCCCAGCACCAGACCATGGTGCGAGAAATTCTAAAAAAATTGAATTGGAAAGCCCAAC
>CAZOAK010000002.1:0-41932 GCA_964577785.1 uncultured Candidatus Saccharibacteria bacterium
TTTTATCAATGGATGAGTGGGTCGACTACAATTTTTAGGTTAAGTGTTATAATGTTTTTAATAAAAATAATAAAATGGCCGAAAACACAAAATATTGGTTATTACCAAAAACTGAGGTAATTGAAATACTAAATTCAAGCAAATCCGGGCTTTCTGCTAAAGAAGCGGAGTTGCGAATATCAAACTTCGGCTTAAATAATTTTAAGGAAAAGGGGAAGAACAGTATATTTAAGGTTTTGATATTACAACTATTAAATCCCTTGATATTTATTTTGATTTTTGCGGCGGGGGTTACATTTTATTTAGGTGAGATGATAGAGGCTTTTGTTATTCTATTAGCGGTAATAGTCAATACTGTTTTTGGCTGTTATCAAGAATTTAAAGCAGAAAATACTATAGAAAAATTAAAAAGTTATATACAGAATAGGGCAAGGGTATTGAGGGATGGAGAGATTAGGGATATTGATGCGAATTATTTGGTTCCCGGAGATATTGTTAATATATCTTACGGTAACAGGGTTTCCGCAGATGTGAGAATAATCGAATCAAATGATCTGAGGGTAGATGAATCAATACTTACAGGAGAATCAGTGCCAGTAGAAAAATCTGGGATAATTGTTTCAACGGATGTGATCACAGACAGGGTAAATTATTTATTTTGTGGTACATATGTGACGAACGGTACGGCTATTGGAGTTGTGACAGGTACGGGTAATAATACTGAAATAGGTAAGATTGCAAGTTCGGTCATTCAAATAAAGAGAGTCCTTACACCAGTTCAAAGTGCGGTCAAACAAATTTCTTGGTATATATTTATTGTAGCAC
This sequence comes from uncultured Candidatus Saccharibacteria bacterium, assembly GCA_964577785.1. GTDB lineage: Bacteria > Patescibacteriota > Minisyncoccia > Phycocordibacterales > CAIRYW01 > JAQBQZ01. The sequence continues at coordinate 826 of CAZOAK010000002.1, forward strand.
TTGTGATTGTGGCGCTCATATTTTCACTCGGCATTTATAGAGGTGAAGATATTTTTAGTATGTTGGTATTGTCATCTGCTGTTGCTGTGGGTGCTGTGCCAGAAGCCTTACCGATCGCTCTCACGGTCATTCTATCTATCGGAGTATTTAATATTGCAAAAAAGGGTGGATTAATTAGAAAATTATCAGCAGCCGAGACGCTGGGTTCAACAACTCTTATATTGACTGACAAGACAGGGACTTTGACAAAAGGTCAGTTAACTTTAGATAACGTTTTTTCTTTGGATGAGCTTATAAAAAATGATTTTACAAAAAATATTGGAAGTCTATCAAAAGGTAATTTACCAGAAGATAAAAAGAAACTCTTTGAGATCTCTTATCGTAATATACAATCGACGGTAGATAAGTCTTCAAAAGAAATGAAGAGCTGGATATATAGTGGAAGCGCATTCGATATCATAGTGCTCAAAAGTATTTATGATTATGGTATTAATATAAGTAATATTAAAAAAGACAAATTAGATTTACCATTTAATTCTACAAATAAATATTCAGTATCATCTAATGATAATGAGTATATAATCATGGGAGCACCGGATATTTTGCTTTCAAAATCAAATTTAAATAATGGAGAAAAGGAAATTATAGAAAATAATTTAAAATTATTAAGTTCACAGGGCAAGAGGATTATTGCGGTTGCACGCAAAATTAAAAATGAACAAAATATTTTGAATTTGGAAGGGGCGGATTTTTTGGGCTTATTTACGCTTTCTGATCAATTACGCGGAGAAGTAATAGGTGCTATAAGGGATATAAATAATAAAGGTGTTAAGGTTAAAATAATCACAGGGGATTTGGAAGGAACTGCTAGATTTATTGCCGGACAAGTAGGAATAAACGCTGGGGATAATGAAATATTAAGTGGAACTCAGATTAAGGATTTGGCAGACAAAGAATTGATGACGATTTTGCCTCGGATAAAGTTATTTGTGAGAGTGACACCTGAAGATAAGTTGAGAATAGGTGGTCTATATCAAAAAATGGGAGAGCTGGTGGCGATGACTGGGGACGGGGTTAATGACTCGCCTGTATTAAAAGCAATGGATATTGGCATTTCCCTTGCTTCTGGGAGTGATGTTGCCAAGAGTGCTTCTGATATGATTCTCCTAGATAATAATTTTAAAACTATTACGGATACTATAAGTGAAGGCCATCGTATAAGGTCAAACATACAAAAAGTTTTTGTTTACCTCATGTCTAATTCTCTGGATGAAATATTTGTAATTGCTGGAGCTCTCATCTGTGGTCTGGCTATACCACTTAACGCCTTGCAGATTATTTGGGTAAACATGCTGACAGGGACGTTGCCAGCACTAGCTTTTGCATATGATCGTAATGTAACTATTAGAAAAAACAGTAAGAGCCATAATATTTTCACTAAAAAAATAAAGTTTATGGCTATAGGATTAGGGGCATTCAGTTCATTGTTACTTTTTATTTTGTATTATTACTTGATAAAATTTATTCCAGATTTGATATTGGCACAGTCTATCTTTTTTGTTTGTTTTGCTACATATGTTCTAACAATTTCTTATTCATTGCGTGACTTGGATAGATTAATATATAAATACAATCCGTTTTCTAATATTAGGTTAAATATTGCAAATATTATTGGATTTGGCCTTATTATACTTTCACTATCAGTACCATTACTCCAGGGTATATTCAGTTTGACTAATATTAAAGCGGGGTATTGGTGGATAATAATTTCTTGGAATATCCTCAATGTTTGTTTGGTGGAATTAACCAAATTAATGTTTATAAAAATGAAGAAGTCTTAACAATAGACTTTTCTCATTTTTTTGATATATTTCATACTAGGTTTTACAAAATGCGTTCATAGCTCAGTTGGTAGAGCAGCTCCCTCTTAAGGAGACGGTCGTAGGTTCGACTCCTACTGGACGCACAAAATTCAAAAAACACAGACGCGAAGCGTCTGTGTTTTTTGAATTTTGTGCGTCCAAGCAAGCGTGGGGCGCTTGCGTGTCGGAGTCGAACAGTTTTTGCTTTGAGCTTGTAGTAACAAGCGAAGCAAAAACTGGTGCCCAGACAAATTCTGCGGGTAGCAGAATTTGTCGAGGGAGACTTCCTACTAAAGCAAGCGTGGGGTGCTTGTGCGACATTATTTGTTTATGAAATGTAATCATGAATTAGCAAATAAGAAGTACCTTGTGGTATAAGAGTCGAAAACCTTTTGAGCCGATTTTGCGAGAAACGAAGCAAAATCGCCAAAAGGTATACTGTTCGTGTAACGAAAGACATCCTACCCAATTTATCCAAAACCCCTATATATAGTATAATCATAAGAAATGATAACTTTAAAGGAAATACAAAAAAGAGAGGATTGGCAGATAGGCGATATTACACAGAAGGTTCCTCTGATGCAGACTTTTTCCTATGGCGAAGTACAAAAAAAGGTTGGCAGAAAGATTAAAAGGTTTCAGATTCTGGATGATAATCAAACAGTAGGGTATGTTCAATTTATTGTATATCCTCTTTTTGGGAATAAGGTCTATTGGTATTCACCATATGGTCCAGTATTAAGGGAATACACACAAAATATTTTTGATTCATTAAAATCTGAATTAAACAGAATTACTGAAAATTCAAATGTAGTATTTGTAAGATTAGATTTTACACCAACACTCTCTGCAGAATTATTAAATGAAGCAAAAAAAAGTTTCACTACTCCTGCTGAAAGTTCCTATGTCGGTGCATATTTTCAACCACGGAGTGAATGGTATACAGATATTCACAAGACTCCAGATGAAATATTGTCTTCAATGCATCAGAAGACTAGATATTCTGTCCGCTTGGCAGAGAAAAAGGGTGTTATAACTAAGATTATTAATAACGCTCTTTCAAGTAGGTTCGATGACTTTATGTCGCTCATGAAAGGAACGGCAGACAGAAATCATTTTGCATTGCATAGCGATGAATATTATAAATATTATTTTGAGGAAGTAGAAAAGACTGGCAAAGGATTTATTATTGAAGCTTGGGTTGATGAATTTTTGCTCGCATCACATTTTATTGTTATTGAAGGTGAGGTGGCACATTATTTGTTTGGAGCATCATCTAATGACAAGCGAGAATTATGTGGACCGTATTTGGCACATTTTAATGCTATGAAAGAGGGTAGAGTTATGGGGTGTAATTTTTATAATTTTGGTGCCATATCACAGGATGGAGAAAACGATCATTGGAAGACTCTGACTATATTTAAACAAAAGTTTGGAGGTGATGTCATGACACATAGTCCATTTTTTGATCTAGTACAAAATAGTTTTTGGTATTATATTTATATTGTACGAAAATTTATCAAATCATTTACATGATTCATAAAATAAAATCATTCTTAAAAAAAGTTATCCCGCTCCAAGTATTTTCTTGGTATCACTATTTAACTGCATTAGTGGCATCTATTATCTGTGGTAATCCATCAGGCAAAATGATTGTGATTGGAGTGACTGGAACTAAAGGCAAGACTTCCGCGATTAATTATATTTGGTCAGTTTTAAATAGTAATGGCATAAAGACAGGAATCATAACAACGGCGAATGTTCGTATTGGTGACCGAGAGATCATAAATCCATTCCACATGACAATGCCGGGTAGATTTGTGATTCAAAAATTTCTAAAAAAGATGGTCAAAGAAAATTGTGAATGTGCGATTGTGGAGACTACTTCGCAAGGTATCGCACAATTCAGACACATTGGTATTCAATATGATGTTGCCATATTTACCAACCTTACTCCAGAGCATATAGATGCGCACAAAACTTTTGATAATTACAGATTGATGAAAGGTAAACTATTTGAGGTGATAAGCAAGTCAAAAACTAAAACTTTTAGAAATCGGAAGTTTCCAAAAACAATAATTGCAAATGCCGACAGTGAATACGCACCATATTTTCTTTCTTTTAATGCAGAAAGAAAAGAATCGTTTAGTATTGATTTGGCAAGCGAGAACAAAGCAGAAAACATTCTTTTGGACAAAAACGGGATTAGCTTTGTTTTGAATAGAGAAGAATATTCACTTTCTATTCCAGGAATTTTTAATGTTTATAATGCACTGCCTGCAATAATTCTGGGCAAAATATTTGGAATTCCAAAAATACACATAAGAAAATCTTTGGAGGATTTGCGCGTTATTCCTGGTAGAATGGAAGAGATAAAAGAGGGACAGGATTTTCGTGTCTTTGTGGATTATGCACACGAAAAAGAGAGCATGACTCATGTATCAAAAATTGCTAATGATTTAAAAGTGGAAAATGGCAAATCGATAATACTTCTAGGTGCAGAGGGTGGAGGTAGGGATAAAGGCAAGAGAGCAATTATGGGAGAGATTGTCGGCCGACTTGTGGATATTGTGATTGTGTCCAATGTTGATCCTTATGAAGACGATCCAACACCTATTGTGGAAGATATTGCTATTGCAACAGAAAAAGCAGGAAAAATCCGAGGACAAAATCTTTTTGTTATAGAAGATAGGAGAGAAGGAATACGAAAATGTTTTGATTTGGCCGGATCGGGAGATGTGGTAATGATTACAGGCAAAGGAGCTGAACAATCAATGATTTTGGATGGAATTACGATTCCTTGGGATGATAGAGTTGTGGTGAGAGAGGAATTAAGAAAAATATTGAGAAAATAAATGATAAAAAAAGTTTTGTTTGTTTGCAGGGGTAATGTGGCCAGAAGTCAGTTTGGTGAAGTTATTTTTAGAAATCTTCATCCAGAGACGGAAGTGTCGTCTGCTGGCACTAGAGTATTTAGTAAAGATAGCACTTCAAGACATGGGCAGAAATTATTTGAACTAGGGGATGTAGCATCAAATGTTATTTTCTCGATGAAGGAAAAAGGTTTTGATGTAAGTAATAATGTCAGAATACAGTTGGATAAAGATATGGTAGACAAATCTGATTTGGTTATTGTAATGGCAGAAAAAGATAATTGGCCAGAATATTTGAATAATAATCCAAAAGTTATATTTTGGGATGTTTTAGATCCAAAAGGGACCGACTTGGATTTTCACAGAAAGATTCGAGATGAAATAGAGGCTTTGGTAAAAAGTATTAAAATAAATTGAAATTCGATACAAGAAGTTTAATGCACGGCACCAAAGGTGCCGTGCATTTTCCTTACCAACTAACAACCTCACCAGCTCATAACCTATTTAGCTTATTTATTTAGCATCTAGTCTCTATGGAATAAATTTGCTAAAATGTCCCCATGAATCAAAACAACTCACCTTGGCTTTACCAACTCAAAAGGACTCGTCCTGTAGATATAATCTGTGAAGACATGAACGCGGATGTTGTCGTTATTGGTGGAGGTATTTCTGGTGTTATGACATCTTATTTTATTTTGAAAAACACAGACAGAGCTGTAACTTTAATTGAAGGTGACAAAGTAGCCCATGGTGCCACAGGGCATAATGCAGGGCAAATAGTTGCTGATTTTGAGAGAGAGTTGGATGATCTTGTTCGTGAATATGGGATTGCTAAAACTATTGATGCTGAAAACTCTGTCAGATCAGCGTGGGTTTTACTTGAGGAGCTGTATCAAGATGCTAATTTAACAACGCCAATGTCATCTTTTATGGGTTACAATGGATACAAACATCTAGAGCATATTATGGATGAAATCAAGGCTAATTCTATGCGTAAATATGCTGACGCAAAGACTTATCCTATCTATATTGCTGATAATTTTAGCAGAATGAATGAGATTCCAGATGAATTTAGAGAATTATATGAGATTATTCCTCACAAAGATATTTTGTCTTTACTCGAAACAGAGGATCAGAGTTACGTTTGTGCAGTATCTTTAAAAAAAGGTTGCACCAATAGTGCCATGTTATCAGAAGAGCTGGTTGGATACCTACTTACTAAATATAAAGGCAGATTTACTCTGTTTGAGCACACAACAGTTGAAACTTTGATTTTAAATAAAGATAATGCGGATTTAAAAACCAAAACTAATAGAAAGGATGGTAAACCAGAAGATTCATATAATGTATCAGCCAAAAGAGTTGTTCTATGTACAAATGGTTTTGAAAGAATCAGTATTCTAAATAAATCAGGAGAAGACGTCGATGTAAAATTTCATCAGATGGTTAATGGTGACATAGGTTATATGGCTGCTTATGTTGAAGATTTGAAGAATCCTCCAACAGCACTCGGGTACTATGATCAAGGAGATAAGCCTGCTGATGATTTTAATGATCCATATAATGCGCTGCCATATTTTTATTTAACACGAAGACCGTATGAGTTAGAAAATAATGAGGTTCATAATTTAATTTGCATCGGAGGACCAGAACAACAGATAGCAGAGACTCAGGGTTATGATAGAGAGGGTGAATTTTCGAAAGAAAAAGGAGAGATGATAAATCAATTTGTTAAAAAAACAGTTCCAGATGCTAAAGATAAAGATTTTGAGTACAAGTTTCAGTGGCATGGAATAATGTGTTATACACCAAATAACATGAGAGTTATAGGTCCGGAGCCAAAAAATCCTGTAATGATGTATAACCTAGGTTGTAATGGTGTGGGTATACTCACTTCTATCCATGGCTCATGGAAAATTTCTAAAATGCTTGCTGGAGATAAGTTTTCAGAATCTATTTTTGATCCAAAGGCTTAGAGATATCTAAAAGAACTAAGAATTAGGTACCTGCCTGTCGGCAGACAGGTTAAGAATTATGAATGAAATGAAAAATGCATCGTGCCCAAAGAGCACGATGCATTTTTTATCTGAATTAATTTATAACCATTCATTATTTAAGCAGTAGCGAACATCTGGGAGGATGCTAATACTTAATTCCAATAAATTTTTTATACTTTTATCTCAAAAAATCAAAATTGTCCTAAATCTCACCAAATCTCCTTTTTCTCACTCAAAAAAATTGATTAAGACTCGTCCAATTCAAGCGCAACTTTAAGCATTTTTAGGGGAGTATCTTGAATCCTCTTTTCTTGTGTGCTCCTGTGTGGGAAAAGTGGTTTTTGCTATTCTTTTAGAATTTTTTTGGTGTAAAATATACATAAGTTTAATCAATTAATTATCAATAATTTAAGTTTATAAATTCTATGGCGAAGACTACAAAGGCAAAGAAAGTTTTAAAAAAAGAGGAACCAGCGGTATCTGTTTCTGGGGTACAAAAAAGAAATGGAACAATAGTTCCGTTTGAACTTCCAAGAATTGTGACTGCAATTCATAAAGCAATGAATGCGACAGGAGAAGGTTCGCTCAAGGAAGCCGAGATGGTTGCTAACAAAGTCTACGCTGATGTGTTTCGTATCGCCAAGAAGTACAAAAACTTCATTCCAACAGTGGAGGGTATTCAAGACTCTGTAGAAAAGGAGTTGATTCTCAGTGAATACGTCCGTACTGCTAAATCATACATTCTATATAGAGACAAAAGATCTAAAATCCGTGACAAAGGTGTAGAAGTGCCAGCCCATGTCAAAAAACTCGCAGAAGACAGTAAGCAATATTTCCGAACTGCTCTCGGAGAGTTTGTTTATTACCGTACATATTCAAAATGGATGCCAGAAGAAAATCGCCGAGAGACTTGGATTGAAACTGTGAATCGTTATGTAGACTTCATGAAAGAAAATGTTGGTGATAAATTAAAAAATTCTGAATATGAAGAAGTGCGTCAAGCAATTTTGAAACACGAAGCGATGCCGTCAATGAGATTGTTGCAGTTTGCAGGCAAAGCAGCAGCGACTACCAATGTTTGTGCATACAACTGTTCATTCATTGCTCCAGAAAGTTTCAAAGATATTTCAGAAATTATGTACATATCAATGTGTGGTACTGGAGTAGGGTGGTCAGTGGAAAGTCAGAACGTTCAAAAACTTCCTCGTATCGAAATTCAAAGTGGTAAAAAACTTCCGACTCACGTTATTGCGGATAGCAAAGAGGGGTGGTGTGATGCATTTATTTTAGGGATGGATACTTGGGCATCCGGTAAAGATATTGATTTTGATTTCTCACAACTACGTCCTGCTGGAGCGAGACTCAAGACTATGGGAGGCAAATCTTCAGGACCAGACCCTTTAATTAGATTGCTTTCATTTACACGAGAAAAGATGCTTCGAAAACAAGGCAGAAGAATCTCTAACATGGATGCGCATGACATTATATGTATGATTGGTGACTGTGTTGTTGCTGGAGGAGTTCGTCGTTCAGCCATGATTTCTCTATCTGACCTTGATGATGTGGAGATTCGAGATTCCAAAAAAGGTCAGTTCTACCTTACAGATCCACACCGAGCACTAGCTAACAACTCAGCTGTGTATTTAAACAAGCCTTCGAACGTAGAATTCTTGGATGAATGGGTGGCACTTATGAAGTCGGGTAGTGGAGAGAGAGGAATATTTAACCGAGGTTCACTTGCTAAAACTTTGCCAGAGAGACGAACAAAGTTTTTGAAAATGCGAGGATACTTTAATGCAGAAGGTACAAACATTGTGGGACCAATCGGTACAAATCCTTGTGGAGAGATTATTCTACAATCAAAACAATTCTGTAACCTTTCAGAAATAGTGGCTCGTGCAGAAGACACCAGAGAAACTTTGATGAGAAAGATGCGAGTTGCAACAATCTTAGGTACTTATCAATCATCACTTACTAACTTCCCATATCTTTCAAAAGAATGGAAAGAGAATTGTGAAGCAGAGAGACTTCTAGGAGTATCTGTAACAGGGCAGTGGGATTCTAAAGTTGCTCGTGATCCAAAAATTCTCTCAGCACTCCGTGAAGAATCAATCAAGATTAATAAAGAATATGCAAAGAAGCTCGGTATCAGCGCATCAACATGTATCACAGCGGTGAAGCCATCAGGAACATTATCTCAAACAGTAGACTGTTCTTCCGGAATGCATCCTCGTCACGCTCCTTTCTATATTAGACGAGTTCGTATTGCAGCGACTGATTCACTTTTCAAAATGCTTCGTGATCAAGGAGTTCCTTATCACCCAGAAGTAGGACAAAGCAAAGACAGTGCTACAACTTATGTTTTTGAATTCCCAGTAAAGAGTCCAAAAGGTTCTATATATAAGAATGATGTTTCTGCACTAGATCAGCTAGAACATTGGAAGGTTGTAAAGCTTAATTACACAGAGCACAATCCATCTGTAACAGTTTCTGTTGGAGATGATGAATGGCTAAAGGTGGGTAACTGGATTTATGAGAACTGGGATATTGTTGGAGGTCTTTCATTCTTGCCGAGAGATAACCATGTGTATCAGCTTGCACCTTATGAGCCGATTACAGAGGTACAATATACTGAGCTTTTGAAAAAGTTTGAACATATCGACTATTCAAAGATCATTACTTATGAGAGAACAGATGAGACGGAGACGAAAAAGGAGTTGGCCTGCGTAGCAGGAGTCTGCGAGATCGTATAGGTTTACTCCAAATTTTGGCGCATTTTATCGTTGTGGGCTCGCAACACTCCCGCGAAGTACAGCTCGTACATCTTGGTCGCGTTGCTCGCCCACGCCTCGAACTGCATCCAAAATTAGAAGTAAAATAAAACCCGTCTGCAAGATGATTGTGATAAAATATTCTCGATTAGAATTAGAAAATAAATTTGAAAAATTTATTTGGGATTTTAAATTAAAGGATAATGTTTTTTATAATCTGGGTCTAGTTTTTGATTTGATAAAAGATTGTAATGATGGTAAGGAATATTTTAAACCACTTTCTATACTTGCTGTGTCAGTTATTGAGGCTATTCTGATTGATTTTTTACACAGGCTTGATGGTGGAACAAAGCACTTCCCCGAATTATTTTTAGATAAACGTGGTGAAATCAAAGCTCGTTTGGAGAAGGAAAAACGAACTGCGTATAGTGTTTATGAAGGAAAAGAGTTTCAATATAAGAAAATTAAAAATTTTACATTTTCTGATGTTATTGAATTTTTTGAAGAGTATAAACTTTTAGGCAGTTTGAAAAAAGATTATGAATTTTTAAAAAACACAAATAGATTTCGTAATAGGGTACATATAAGAAATTACTTCGATAATTTTGAAAAAGACGAATCAGATGTTTTTTCTGAAGGCAGAACTCAGAAAGTCGTAAATGCTATGGTTATTTTAATAAATTATTTCGAAATAAATTATAAAAGACCATGGTAAATACTCAATATATGATCAAAATAATCTTTGAAGCACACGGGACAACATTTGATAATGAGGCACATTTAGCTTCAGGGTTTAATGATGTAGAATTATCACCGCTCGGCATCACTCAAGCGAGGGAATTGGGAGAAAGGTATAAGGATGAACATTTTGACATGATATTTTGTTCAGATCTACAACGCTCATACAAAACCGCCGAAATCGCCTTTGGAGATTATGTAGGGGTCCAACCCCTACAGATTATCAAGGACTCGCGGCTTCGTGAGTGTGATTATGGTGATCTGACACAACATCCAAGTGAGGAGATTGATAAAGAAAAACCAAACAGGATTCACACACCATTTCCAAATGGAGAAAGTTATACAGATACAAATGCACGAATGAAAGATTTTCTTGCTGATTTATCAAAAAATTATGACGGCAAAAAAGTAATGATTATTGGTCACCGTGCTACTCAATACGCGCTAGATTATTTCCTTAAAAACATTCCACTTGAACAATCCGTCTCCACACCGTTCAAATGGCAACCTAGCTGGGAGTATGAATTAAATCTGATATAATGCTCAAATGGAATATATAGATATACTAAATGAAAAAGGGGAAAAAACAGGTGAGGTAAAATCCAAAGATGAAGTTCATGAAAAGGGATTATGGCATCGTGCTACACATGTCTGGTTTATTAATTCTAAAAACGAGATTCTTCTACAAAAGAGAGCTAATAAGCGCGCATACCCATATTTCTGGGATATATCAGTTGCTGGGCACATTTCAGCTGGAGAGGATAGTTTGGTGTCCGCTGAGAGGGAAATATTAGAGGAGGTGGGGGTAGTGATTTCTAAAAACGATTTAGTTTTAATTGGAATAGTAAAGCAGTCTTATGTAATAAATGATGGTAATTATATAAATAACGAGTTTGATGATATTTATGTTGTTAAAACAAATTTAGAAATATCTGATTTTAAGTTTAATGATGGGGAAGTTGAAAGTGTGGAGTATGTTTCTAAAGAATTATTCAAACAATGGGTTCAAGAGGGTAAGGATGATCTGGTACCACACCCAGAAGAATACGATCTTTTATTAAAATCAATTTAAATTATGATTGAAGTAGAAAGAAATTTTGATTTGAGAGAGGGTGAGAAAGAAAAGCTAATAGAGGGGGCTAAGTTTTTGGGTAAAAAAGAATTTACTGATGTATATTTTGATACAAATGATTTAAAACTTTCTTTAAATGATCATTGGCTTCGTACTAGGGATGGCAAGTGGGAACTAAAAGTCCCACTTAATAAAGACAAGATGGCTGTAGACAGAAAAACTGATCAATATAGGGAAATAGAAGATGAAAAGCAGATTCTATTAGAACTTAATCTCGATTTAGAAAATCTCACAGCATCTTTAACTGATAAGGGTTATGAACCAATAGCCACAATAAAGACAACAAGAGAAAGCTATCAGAATGGAGAATTCCATCTAGATTTCGATGAAACCAATTTTGAGTACGATACTTCAGAAGTGGAGTTATTGGTAAATGATATATCAGAAATACAAATGGCTGAACAGAAAATTATGGACTTTGCAGAATCATTTGGTCTTTCAAAAGAAAAAGGTAGAGGTAAGCTCACGGTTTATCTTGAGAGATTTAAACCAGAAATATTCGAACCTTTGGTAAAAGCCGGAATCATCAAACCAGTGACTAAAAATTAGTGATGACTAAAAAGGAAATTCTTAAGAAAACTGAGGATTTTGTAAAAGAGAAAATGTCTGGAGAGGGAACGGGACATGATTTTTGGCATGTAGTTCGTGTAAGGAACACTGCTTTGAAAATTGCAAAAGAAGAAAAAGCTGATTCGTATATTGTAAAACTCGCATCATTTCTTCATGATATTGCGGATCACAAATTCCATGATGGAGATAGAGATGTGGGACCAAGAATAGCGAAGGAATTTTTAGAAAGTCTAGGGGTGGAATCTAAAGTGATTGAGCATGTGATTAATATTATTAGCAACATGTCGTTCCATAAATCTATCGATGGTAAGAATTTGTTTACCTCAAAAGAATTAAAGGTGGTGCAGGATGCTGATAAGTTAGACGCAATAGGTGCGATAGGTATAGCTCGGGCTTTTGCGTATGGAGGATTACGACAGAGAGAAATACACAATCCAAATATAAAAGCTATTAAGTATAAAACCAGTCGTGAGTATAATGATAATCAAATAGGTAAAACTACAGGCACAACCATCAACCATTTTTATGAAAAACTTTTAAAATTAAAGTCACTCATGAATACAAAAACAGGGAAGAGAATTGCTAATCAAAGACACAAATTTTTAGAACTTTATCTCAAAAACTTTTTCTCCGAGTGGGAAGGAAAGAAATAAAAATTACCCAGACACATTGTGTGGTGGGTAATTGGCTAAATGTTTTTCTTGGTGCTAATGTCCACCGTCACTTCCATCATTTGGAATGAGATGAGTATAAGCAACAAGGGCGATGACTGCGAGAATGAAAAGGACAGGCCAGATTTCTTTCATGGTGGTATATATTAGATTGTTTATAATAATAGCACAAAATATCAAAAAAGTAAATACAATTGTCATTTTATAAAATATATGTTTTAATTTGCCCGGTTACTTAGGGAAATCCTGGGTATTCATCGAAATCAAAACCTCAACACCGATTCAGTTATGAAAAAAGTTAAGAACGTGCTTATTTTTCTTGTACTTATCCTTGGTCTGCTCTTGGGAGCATTTCAGTTCAGGACAATTGACAAGCAGTCTGGGCTAATCGATTGGCAGAGAGACACTATGGAAAAGCTGTGCGACAAGTTGGATCAGAGGTCAAACGAGCTCGCTTCACTTACTCGCTATGGTGGGTTCATGGAAATTCCGGTTCCGGAGGATGGCAGGCCTCTGTACCTCCTGATCATTCAGAGTTTCAATGGTGGAGCAGTTTTCCCAAAGTCAGAACCACCAGACATGGATCTCCTGAACACCAGGTTCTATGTGGCGTATGACATGGAGAACAAGAGGTTTCTTGCCCTCCAAGACAGCTCTATTGGATTTGCGGGCAAGGATTTTGTCATGGTTATTTCTAGGGAGGCGAATGGAACAAGGGTGACAAAACCTCTTAAGGGAGAACAGGCCACCGCCTTGTGCGAGAAATTCAACCTCGGTTTTGGATCGACCCGATACTGATCTTTTTTGGATTTAAAATTCCACAAGCACTGACTAACAATCAGTGTTTTTTTATTTCTCATCTAGGGGTTCAACCCCTAGATGAGAAATAAAAAAACCGCCTAACATTTCTGCGAGGACGGTGGGTGTGAGAAAGCTTGTTATTCTTTTCTTTTATTCCAGTTGGGTTTGAGTAGGAAGAATACTGGTGATGTAAATGAAATTATACAGACAAAAATAAAAAGGATTGTTTCTTTCATGGTGGGAGCAAAGCAGAAAATAATATAACATATGAATTTAAAATATGGAACAGTTTTGACCAAGAGGCCAGCCATGTTAGATATGAACAGAAATCAACATATCGTCAAAATTTTGATATAATACATGTATGAATAATATTGAAATAAGAAAGGACACACCTATGGGCGAGGATGAGTTCAAAGATCATAAAAGTAGAATGCAATCCGATTCTAATGTAATGAATATAGTTTATAATTCCCCAGAGCATGAGACCTCAACAAGTTTTGTTCAGGGACTTCCTAAAGATGAAATTTATCGCCGTCTAGAAATTTCTAATGAAGATGATTGGCGTGCAGACCCGTATTTGTATAGGGCACTTCTGGACGCATATTCTTCAAAATAATTTTTTTAAAAATTGAACCGCTCTGGCTTGGGGCCAGAGCGGGTGGGTGGGATTTAGCGGTGGATACCGCCATTTGAACCAAAACGATTTGAGATCCAAACGAAAAACCCCACAAGGCAAATAATGAATATGAATAGCCACATACATTTTGTTTCGGGGAGTTGTTTATCCCGACTTTCTATTTTAATTATACCATAAGTACTAGAATAAGTAAAGTAATTTGGCGGGGGTTTAATCACTATTTATGGTAGTCTGATTACCGTAAAATAAAAAGATTTTTAAAATATATGATAAAATATTGAAATGAAAGATAATAATAAAATTTGGAAATTTGTAGGAATAGCATTGGTTGCCTATATGATTATTTGGTTTTGGCCCGTATTATTTCATAGACCATTTTTTAATGATCCAAATTCAAATGTTCAAATCGATGTTATGCCTTATGATAATTATTATAAAGGTGGATATGTCCAAACATCTCCAGGTGATCATCCTGAATTTGAAGATCCTGTAACAGAAACTCCTTATAATCCAAATAATCCTGACCCAGTTGCTCCGCCTCATTCTTCTGATGAGCCAACAGCTCCAGATGAACCAGTTGCTTGTACGATGGAGGCAAAAACTTGTCCTGATGGTTCATATGTAGGACGCACTGGTCCTAATTGTGAATTCTCTCCGTGCCCTACGAATTAATTTTCTGCCTTACAAACTTACTACCTAACCAGCTCGCTAGCTTATTCCAGTGTTAAACAAGAAAATATTTAAAGCTTATGATGTGCGAGGAATATATCCGACTGATGTAAATATTGAGTCAGTCAGTGTTGTTGCTCATGCGCTCGCATATTTATTGAATCCTGGAGTTGTGATCGTTGCACGAGATGGTAGACATGGTGGAGAAGAATTGTCCAAAACTTTAGAAGAAAAGTTAATTTATTTTGGAGAATCATTTAATAAAAAGTTTGAGATTATTTCTGTGGGGCTTTCTACTACTCCTATGTTCTATTTTCTAGTTAATCACTTCAAGGCTTCTGGTGGAGCAATGGTGACTGCGTCACACAACCCAAAGGAGTATAGTGGAATAAAAGCGGTCAAGGAATTGGCGATACCATTTAGTGGAACAGAACTCCTCAAGACAATTGAGGAGAATTTCCAATAATCAAATGACAAATTACAAACAGCTTTACATAGATTTTCTGAAAGAAAAGATAAATGTCGATAAACCATTAACGGTGGTTTTTGACGCATCTAATGGTCCTACTGGATTAATAATCAAAAATTTATTTGAGAATACTAAAGTTAAGACTATTTTGATTAATGATAATATTGATCCAGATTTTAAAGCTCACGGCCCTAATCCTCTTTTGGATGGGGCAAGTGATGATTGTAAAAAGACCATCTTAGAAAATAATGCTGATCTAGGAATAATGTTTGATGCTGATGGCGACAGAGCTTTCTTTTTGGATAACAATGGGGAGATGATGCACGCATGTTTTGTTACAGGGCTTTTGTTCAAAGAATTTGATGGTCCTTATGTTATGGATGAGCTAGTATATCAGTCTGTAAGAATGTTAAATATTATTCCGGACAAAGATATTTTACCATCAAGAATTGGCGCTTATTTTATAAAAGAAAAAATACGTAGTAATGATGCTTCATTTGGGGCAGAGTATTCTGGACACTATTTTTTCAAAGACTTTTTCAATTCTGATTCTGGTATATTCACCGCTATCATACTTTTGAACACGTTATCTAAGATGGGTGTTAGACTTTCTGATTGGATAAGTAAGTTTGGAGGCCATCAGATTATTACAAAGGAGATTAAGACAGAGGGTAAGGATATGAAAGTTATTTATGAAGGTCTAGAGGATAAATATACAAACATTGCAAAGTTAGTAGAAAAGAGGGATGGATTAACATTTGTATTTGAAGATTTTTGGGTTAATGTTCGATCTTCTAATACCGAGCCAATAATGAGAATAATAGGAGGTGGGAGCAATAATATGGACAAGGTTATTTTAGGAATTGAAAATCTGATTTTGTAAGGTTTGCAAATTTTATTAATGTCTTTTACAATGGACAAGCTATGAAAAAATATTTTAAACCAATTCTTGCTTTTACATTCGTGCTGTTTTACAGACTCTTACCTGTACGTCCACCAAATGTTGAACCAATATTAGGAACAATAATGCCTTTGTCTAAAAAATATGGAATCTTATCAGGAGTCATATTCTCAGTTATTTCTATAGTTCTATATGATGCGTTGACTGCAGGAATTGGAAGCTACACTTGGACTACGGCTTTAGCCTACTCATTGGTATCTTTTGGAGCGGGGTTATATCTAGCTAATAAACAATCAAGCATTAAAAACTTTGTAACAGTGTCAGTTGTTGGAATCATATTTTATGATGCTGTAACTGGGGTAGTCCTGGGTCCGCTTGTTACAGGAGGTTCTGTCTACATGGCTCTAATAGGTCAAATTCCTTTCACAGCACTTCATTTAATGGGTGGAGTAGTATTTGCCATAGTTCTATCCCCAATACTTTCTAAGTGGTTTGAGGCGGAAAGCGTGAAGGTTCCTGAGTTAAGTAAAGTTAAGGTATTAGGATAAATTATATAAGGTCGGTCAATATTTGTTTTTCTTAAAGTTTGGTATGATTCAGATATCAAGGTTTTAGGATCTTGAAGTTCAATAACAATTCAAACTATTTATTTTGGAAGCGAGGTTAAAATCCTCCACTGTGCCGCAACGGTAATTAAGCGAAAAGCTTATAAGTCCGATCTTAGATAAATAGTATTATTCCCGAGCAGGAACACTTTGCGTGTTTTACACCCTAAAGTTTTCTAATGCTCACCTCTCTAAGGTGATTTTTTTATTATAGAGATATCTACGGATTGAAAATGTATAAAAATAAAATTGGAATCATTTTAATAATTGTAGGAATTTCCGTAATATCATACGGAGCGTTTTTGGATAATTCTAAAATCAGTAAAGAATCAGAAGAGAATACTAATCTTGTCACGGCCGTGACAGATTCAGTAAAAAGTGAAAATTTCAATTCTTTAAATGAAGTGAATAAAGTAAATGCGAAGGTTTTTGATTCAAGTGCAAGTTTGAAAGTGGGTACAAAAGATTTTAAATTAGAATTTAATAAAGGAGAGGTTCTGTACGATTCACTTAAAAGATTACAAACAAAAGATGAGATAGTAATGGGTGGCAAAGAATATAGCGGACTGGGATATTTTATAGAAGAAATCAATGAGCTTAAACCAGAAAAGGGCAAATCATTAATTCTTTTCATAAATAACAAAAAGGCGATGGTAGGAGTTTCAGGTTACAAATTAAACAATTGGGACTTAATAGAATTTAAGATAGAGGATACTTACTAAAAATATGGCACACAAAAATAAATTGATAAATAGTTTTGTTCTCGCGTGCTTTTTGGTAAACTTTTTCTACCCTGCGAGTTTTGCACTAGCAGATGAGATAGATTTAAATGATAGTGAAACACCTATTGTAGAAACAGTTGAAGAAATAATCCCAGCACCAGAAGAAATCATAGAAGAACCAATTGTTATTGTGAATGAAGAAGAAACTTCAACAACCACAGAAGAGGTAATGATTGAGACTGTTACAGAAGAAATAGCTACTTCTACAGAGAAAATATTGGAATCTTTGGTTTCAGAGACTCCTACAACTATTCCGGAAACTAGAACCATTCGTCTAAAAATAATCACAGACTCAGCAACTATTTTTGATGACGAAATAATTTTTGAAGCATGTAAGGCGAAGGAAACTGACTCCGAAGCAGCGTTTTCAGCTTATTGTGCTATTACTTTAGCAGATGTGGATGCTGTATGGAATTTTGATTTTGGGCCAGCATATATTGATTCGATAGATGGTGTGAGTAATGATTATGCTTTAAACAAGTATTGGCTGTATTTTAAGAATCTAGAATTCGGATTCAATTCTTATGATCAGGAAATTTTGTCTGACGGAGATTATCTATTGGTTGAGAACAATATTTACCCATTGAAAATAAGCGTCGCTACGACAACTCCTTCCATTAATTCAACAACCACAATCAGTGTCTATGAGTTTGGATTTGTGGGTTGGGATGGAGTATGGCTCCCTTCGGCAACTTCTACACTGTTTAGTTCTAATGATGAACAATATGAAGTAGGGCAGAGTGGAACTGTCGATATTTTAATTAGCACAACTACTCCTATCACTTTTTATGCGACTAAAAATGGCTTTATAGATAGTGATGATTTAACTATTTATCCTACGAATACTGAAGTAAGTACTACAACCATTGCAACAACTACAGAGACCACAACGGGCGGAGGTGGAGGATCAATATCACACAGCGCACCAGATAAAGAAAAAATGCTCACCTTTTTGGATAATAATCAAAAAGGCGACGGGTCATTCGGGGGTGATCTTTATACAGACTGGGTGGCTATGGCTTATGGCAGTGCTAGTGGACATACAACAGCTAAAAATAAATTAAAAGAATTTTTGAAGTCTGACGATTTGGGTAAAAATCCAAGTATTACAGATTATGAAAGGCGAGCGATGGCTTTGATGGCACTTGGCATTAATCCTTATACAGGTGGGACAGAGAATTACATTTCAAAAATAATTAACTCATTTGATGGGACACAATTCGGTGATGTGAATTTATTTAACGATGATGTGTTTGCGATTATCGCTCTTCGAAGTGCTGGATATTCTGCAAGTGATATAGAAATAATTAAAGCTCGAGATTTTATTATTATCAATCAAGAAGATAATGGTTCATTCGATAGTCCTGATGTAACCGCTGCCACAATTCAAGCTCTAAGACTTGTAGAAGAATCTAGCGATGGAGAGATTGCAATAACCAAAGCCAAAAATTATATTCTAGGTTTACAGGTATCAGACGGGGGATTTACTTCAAGTGGTAACATTGGGAATAACTTTTCGACAAGTTGGATACTCGGAGCACTAGATGCGCTTTCTGTTTCTGGAGATTCTCTAGTTAATAACAATAAAAATCCTTTTGATTATTTGTATTCATTGCAACAATCAGATGGTGGAATTGAAGATGAAACAACAGGAAATGTAGATAGCCGTGTTTGGGCTACAGCTTACGCTATTGTAGGAGCACAAGAAAAAACTTGGAATTCTATAATGAAATCATTTAGTAAAAATACAGAGATTGTTTCAGTAAATGATAGTAGCTCAAATGACATAGCTACTTCATCTCCAGTGACTCTGGATACGACACCTGTAGTGGCTACTACGACTGAAGTGGTGCAAATCACTGATCTTCCTATTCCAATTGGTGAAGTTTTGGGCTTACAAACAAATGATATAGATGAAGAGAATGATTCTAAGGATAGTCAGACTACCCTAAATACAGCTACAACTTCGGCGGGAGTAGATGAGGATGGTAAATCTAATTTGGCCTTCGCGGGCAGGAATCAGAATAAGTTTAGTCTTTGGTTTGGTGGGGGTATTGCAATTCTAGGCGGAATCCTTATCATAAGAAAATGGTTGATAAAGATATAATACAAACTGTTAAAAAAGGTGGAATAGGGGTAATACCGACCGATACAATGTATGGGATTGTTGGAAGTGCTTTTAATAAAAAAGCAGTTGAGAGAATATACGAAGTACGCAAGAGGAATAGGACAAAACCACTTATAATTCTAATTTCATCAATTAAGGATTTAGAAAAATTTGGAATTAAAAAAGTTCCTGTAGAAATCTTAAACAAATTTTGGCCAGATAAGGTTACAATTATTTTGCCTTGTGCACATAAAAAGTTTGAATATTTACATAGAGGGACCAAAAAACTAGGATTTAGATTGCCAAAGGATAAATGGCTTCGAGAATTCATTTCAAAAGCAGGCCCGATTGTAGCACCAAGTGCTAATACAGAAGGTGAGAGACCATCTAAAAATATTAAAGAATCACAGAAGTATTTTGGAACAAATGTGGACTTTTATTTAGATAAAGGAGTTATGCCAATCAAACCTTCAACGATTGTGGAGTTGGTAGGTGATAAAGATATTTTTGAAATAAAACTTGTAAGGAAGGGTGAGGCTAAGATTTAACTTGAGTGTAGGTTGGTATTGTGTTAAATTTATTTTGAACACAATTTGTACCTATGTCAATATCTGACAGAGATGATGATGGGAGGTTTATCGATGATAGATGGAGAACTCCGATGGGGCTAAATCCATGTTTGTTTGCGGGTTTTCCTGCAGATTATGACTGGACAGTCATTAACAGATTTTTGATGGAGGGAGAGCCCGCTATGAATCCACCTGATGAATTATCTGAGAAAAAAGTTGAATAATAATGAAGGAGTTTCACATCAGTGCGAGACTCCTCTTTTTTATTCAAATATGTTAAAATGGCTGAAATAACATTAAATTTATGGCTAAAATTAAAAACACAAAAAATGAAGTAGTTGTTATATCAGTCGGAGGATCCCTCATTGTTCCTGAAGAGATTGATACAGAGTTTTTGTCCGCACTGAAAAATCTTGTTTTAAATGGTGTAAAGAATGGCAAGAAATTTATAATAATTACAGGTGGCGGCAAGGTTTGTCGTAAATATCAGCATGCAGCAAGCGTTGTAACAAAATTATCTCCTAAAGACATTGATTGGCTTGGGATTCATGCAACACGACTTAATTCACAACTCGTTAAAACTATATTGGGTAACAAGGTTGAGGATATTGTGGTTCATGATCCGTTCGCTAAAATTATTTTTAATAAACCAATTCTAATTGCCGCAGGTTGGAAGCCGGGATGGAGTACTGACTTCGATGCAGTGCTTTTAGCTAAAAGATTTAAAGCCAAGAAACTAATAAACCTCTCAAATATTGATTATGTATACACTGCAGATCCAAAAACTAATCCAGAGGCGACCAAAATAGAAGAGACAACGTGGAAAGAGTTTCGTAAAATTATTCCAAAGAAATGGCATCCAGGACTTAATGCACCGTTTGATCCGATAGCTAGTAAAGAAGCCGAATCAATAGGACTTCAGGTGGCAATAATAAATGGTAAAAAAATAGGGGAGCTTGATAAATTTTTGAATGGAGAAAAGTTTGTGGGGAGTCTAATTAAATAATTAATCATTATGCCAGAACAAGGAGAAGAATTACCCACAAATGAAAAAGTCTTTGTATCTCCACCTGACGTAACCAAAGTCGATATAGAGGCGTTGGAAATTAAGTTAGATAATTTACCGAATGGTACCTTGAATCATCAATATAAGGCAAAATTATCCACACTTTATTTAAGACTAGAACACTTAAATAAAATCGGGTGGACTCAAAGTGATAAAGATAATTATAATAACATTTTTCAGGATGTCAGGGATTACATCCATTTTTTAGAAATGGATAAATTTAGAACAGGCAATAAAAATTAATTCACCAATACTACCACTTTACCTTTTCCAATCTCAGCAAAACCTCCTTCAATAGAAATATTTTCTTTACCAAATTTAATTACACCACTCTTTAGAGTTGTGATGAGTGGGATGTGGTTTTTGAGTACTGTTATCTCACCAGATGTGGTAGGTAAAGACACCTGAGACACAGTCCCTTCAAATAATGTTCCTTCTAGTGAATATATTTTTAATTCCATTTGTTAAAAGTATTCAAGTTTCAATTTTCAAGTATTCAATGAATTGAATTTATTGAATATTGATTAATTGATAATTGGTTAATTTGTTTCAGCCTTTACTTCATCAATACTTCCTACAAGATAAAACGCTCCTTCTGGCTTGTCATCATGCTTACCTTCGATAATTTCTTTGAATGATCTTACTGTTTCAGCTCGAGTTACGAATTTACCAGCTCGTCCTGTAAACGCTTCCGCCACGAAGAATGGTTGTGATAGGAACTTTTGAATCTTTCTTGCTCGTTCTACTAGTTGTTTGTCATCTGCTGAAAGTTCTTCGATACCAAGGATTGAAATAATATCCTGAAGGTCCTTGTATCGCTGTAGAATTCTCTGAACTTCACGCGCTACAGTATAGTGTTCTTCACCCACAATATTTGGATCAAGAGCAACAGAAATAGAGTCTAGAGGATCCACAGCAGGATAAATTCCAAGCTCTGATAGGGGACGAGAAAGTACAATTGTTGAGTCTAGGTGGGCGAATGTTGTTGCAGGAGCTGGGTCGGTCACGTCATCGGCTGGCACGTAGACGGCCTGCACAGATGTCACAGAACCCTTTTTAGTAGAAGTGATTCTCTCTTGTAGCATACCCATCTCATTTGCTAGTGTTGGCTGGTATCCTGCAGCAGAAGGCATTCTTCCTAGAAGAGCTGATACTTCGGCTCCGGCCTGTGTAAATCGGAAAATGTTGTCGATAAAGAATAGAACGTCTTTACCTTCTGTATCACGGAAGTATTCTGTCATTGTAAGTCCTGATAGAGCAACACGAAGTCTCGCTCCCGGAACCTCATTCATCTGTCCGAATACAAGAGCTGTTTGTCCTAGCACTCCTGAATCTTTCATTTCATTATATAGGTCGTTTCCTTCACGAGTTCTTTCTCCCACTCCAGCGAAAACTGAGTATCCTTTGTGAACAGTCGCAACGTTACGGATTAGCTCTTGAAGAAGAACTGTTTTACCTACACCCGCACCTCCAAATAGTCCGATCTTTCCTCCTTTAATGAATGGACAAATAAGGTCAATAACTTTAATACCTGTTTCAAAAATTTTAACTTCAGTAGATTGTTCTTCAAATGAAGGCGGGTTTCGGTGGATTGCCCATCTCTCTGTATCAGCTGGGAGATTTTCCATACCATCAATTGGCTCACCGAGAAGGTTGAACATTCTTCCTAAGATTCCTTTACCTACTGGTACGGAGATAGGTGCACCAGAGTCAGAAACATCGTCTCCTCGCTTTAGTCCGTCAGTTGGACCCATGGCGACCGCTTTCACACGTCCATTTCCAAGGTGAGATGCAACCTCAAGTACAAGAGTGTTTTCTCCGTTCTGTATTTTTAGGGCGCTGTAGATTTCTGGAACTTTTCCTTCCCCGAATTCTACGTCTACCACTGGACCAATTACTTGTATTATTTTTCCGATATTTTTTTCACTCATATACTTTTAGTTATTTATAATTTTATTAATTTGATAATTTATTCGCTCGCTTCTAATGCATTTTTTCCGCTGGTAATTTCGATAAGTTCTTTTGTAATCTGTGCCTGTCTTTCTTTGTTGTATTTGATCGTAAGCTTTCCTATCATCTCTTTTGCATTCTCCGAAGCGTTTTTCATTGCAACCATTCTGGCCGAATGCTCGGAGGCGTTAGCTTCCAATATACTATGGAAAATCTCAAGCTCCACAAGTTTTGGGACAAGAGTAACAACAATTTCCTCTGGTGATGGCTCAAATTTGTATTCAGAAATGATTGAAGTTGAATCGTTTTTAACGTCAGAAAATCTACCAGTTTTTGGAATAATATTCTCTACTACCTGCTTGAGTGTTTCTTCATTCAAAGGTAAGAGTGGGCGATGGATAACCTCAAGTTTTAGTGCAGAAATAAAATTCGTAAATACTATATCTATCTTTTTATATTTCTTTTCAACATATAGACTTATTATAAAATCAGAAATATTTTTTGCTTCTGTAAGTGTTGCTAGGTCACCCGCTCCTTCAAAATCTTTTACTACTTTTAAGTTTTTTCGTGTGAAAAAGTCACGGCCTTTTTTACCAACCGCAACAATCTCTACTGGCACCTCAGAGTTCCTGATTAATTCTTCAGATTTTCTAATTACGTTTGAGTTGAAAGCACCTGCTAGGCCCTTGTCTGATGTTATTACAACAAGACAGTTTTTTTCTGCAGTATCATTTGTTTCAAAAAGAGGGGAGAGAGATTTAATTGCTGTACCTGTGTTTGCTTCAATCTTGGCTAGAATGTCTAGGGCATACAGTGCGAAGAAACGTCCCTTTACCGCAGCCGCTTCACTCTTGCGCATTTTTACAGCAGAAACAGCCTGCATCGCTTTTGTGATCTGCTGGATGTTTTTGGTAGACTTTATTCTGCTTTTGATTGCTCTGCTTCCAGCCATATTGAATAAATTTAAGAATTTAAATATTTAAGAATAAATACAAAACAAATTACTTGTTGAAATAATTAGTTGTAAAATCAACAAGAATATCTTTCAAAGAATTTTCTGTTGCCTCAATCATCTGTGCTTCTTTGTGTACGCTTTCTATTACATCTGCGTGTCTCTCTCGTAAGAATGCGATAAGTTTTGTTTCGTATTCTTTTATCTTTTTAACTTCTACTGTATCAGCGTATCCTTTTGAAATAGCGTAGATTGCAATAGCTTGCTCTTCGAATGACTGACTTGCGAATTGAGCTTGCTTCAAAAGTTCTGTAAGTCTAGAACCTCGATCGAGTTGTCGTCTTGTCCCAATATCAAGATCAGATCCGAACTGCGCGAATGCTTCAAGTGATCGGAACTGAGCAAGATCAAGCTTCATACCTCCAGAAACTTTCTTCATTGCTTTTGTCTGAGCTGATGATCCCACTCGAGACACAGAAAGTCCAACGTTAATAGCAGGGCGAATACCTTTAAAGAAAAGTTCTGTCTCAAGAAACACCTGACCGTCTGTAATTGAAATAACGTTTGTAGGAATGTACGCAGAAATATCTCCAAGCTGAGTTTCGATGATTGGGAGTGCTGTGATAGATCCTCCACCAAATTCTTTTGAAAGTCTACCTGCTCGTTCAAGAAGTCTTGAATGGAGATAGAACACGTCTCCAGGATACGCTTCACGACCTGGTGGACGCTTTAGAAGTAGAGAAATTTGTCTGTATGCCCATGCGTGCTTTGAGAGATCATCATAAACAACTAAAACATCTTTGCCTTGATCCATAAAATATTCAGCAATTGTACATCCTGTAAATGGGGCAAGATATTGTAGAGCTGCTGGATCTGATGCAGAAGCAGAAACAACAACTGTGTAATCCATCGCGCCTTCTTTTCGGAGTCGTTCTACAAGTTGTGCAATTTTAGATTCTTTCTGTCCAATAGCTACATACACGCAGATTGTTGGATTTTTTTCTCTTTTTTGGTGAATGATTGCATCGATAACAATAGCGGTTTTACCAGTCTGTCTGTCACCAATAATAAGCTGTCTCTGTCCACGACCGATTGGAATCATGGCGTCAATTGCTTTGATACCTGTGTGCATCGGAGTAGAAACAGATTGTCTTGTGATAACTCCGGGAGCAATTTTTTCAAGTGGATAAGATTTTGATTTAGCTGGATCGATATCTGCCTTGCCATCTTTTGCACTTCCGAGTCCTCCTAGTACTCGTCCGATAACTTCGTCATTAACATTTATTGAAAGGATTCTTCCTGTATTTTTGGCAACAGATCCTTCGCGAAGATGTGATCCGTCACCCAAGAGAATCGCACCAACAGTATCTTCTTCAAGGTTAAGTGCTACCCCAAGCACTTTGACACCTTTTGAATCAGTGAACTCAATCATTTCATTGTATCTAACCTCCGAAAGTCCAGAGATTGTCACTACACCATCAGAGAGTTTTGAAATAACTCCAACGTGTGCGACAGACGCATCGGTCTTAATATGTGCGATTTCGTTTTTGATTGATTCGATGATTGATTCTTTGTTCATAAATAATTATTTGGGATTTACAGACCCCTCTTTAAAATAAATTTTTAATAAAAACTCCTAATGGCTCTTGAATATTCAAAACCAAAAATTTTGGCAAAAAACAAAGTTTCGTCAGTCAATGTGGCGAAAGCCACGCCTCCATCCTCATCCTTTGTTTTTTTCACTAAAATTTTTGTTTTTGTATTATTCATTATTTTTAAGAGTGGTCTGCGATTAATAAATTGTTGTGCGATTATTTGTTTTATCTTAATGTGTTTACTTTTGACCTGATACTATTGTCTATTATGTAGTCTCCGATTTTTATAATTTGACCTCCTAAAATTTTAGGATCTTCTTTTTTTGTTATTGATACTTTCTTGCCTGCGATGTGAGTAGGGAATTTGATTGGTTCTTTATCTGCGGAAGTTATAAGTACGTCAATCGAATCATGTCTCTTGTTATGTAATTTGTTGAAATGAGAAAGAATATCATTCATTTTTGAGACCTTGTTGTCTTTGGAAACAAGTGCAACAAACTGTTTAATTATATCCTTATACTCAGATTCACTGCTTGCTTTTACAAGAGATTCATCAAGTATTTTGGCATATTGTTTTACAGTTAGACGCATTTTATTTTTATTTAACAAAAGACTCTATTTTCAAAGTTTCCTTGTGTGCTTCCTCAGCAAGTTTGGCTTTAGCATCAGAATCTAGATATTTACCAACTGTTGCCTCGATAGCATCAGCTACAATATTTTTTATTTCTTTCTTCAATTCTTGATCTCTCTTGCCTTGCTCCTGTAGAAGTTTTGCTTGCGCTTCTTTTACAATTTTTTCAGCATGTCCATGAGCTTCTTCTGAAAGCTTATTTTTTAGATTAGTAGCAGAAACTTCAGCGTCTTTAAGTATTTTAGCGCTTGTGTGGCGAGCTTCGGCTAGAACTTTTTCTTCTAGGGCTTTAATTTCTTCCATTTTGGATTCAATAGAAGATGATTTCTCATTCGCATCTTTTACCATACTTTCTCTCTCGTCCAGTACTTTTAATAGAGGTTTGTATACAAGTTTGAATAGTACAAATGCCAAAATCCCAAAGTTTATGATTTGGGCTATTAACAGTTTCCATTCTATTCCAAATGAGTGAATGAGAGATTCCATGTAGATGATTAAAGATTACGAATTATAAATTAAGAATTGTTCCTAATTTTAATAACAAAGATATTTTGTAAATTCCTAAGCAATTCTGATTCGGATTTCGTAGTTGTACAGATTGTACTACGAAGAAATACGAATCCAAGAAGTGCGACGGAATTTACAAAATTAGCTTGTTATTAAACGAACATGATTATTAGGGCGACGACTAAGGCGTAAACCGCAATAGCTTCTGTAAAGGCGATAGCCAAAATCATTGCTGACTGGATTTTACCTGCTGCTTCTGGGTTTCTACCAATAGCTTCCATAGCTTTACCTGCTAGGTTTCCAATACCAATAGCTGGTCCTAGAGCTCCTAATCCGATTGCAATTCCTGCTGACAATGTTTTTAATGTGTTTTCTTCCATAAATTTTTATTACTAATAATAATATAGACCTAAAGCGGTCTTTGATGGCACAATAATAGCAAGGAATAGCTTAAATTAAAAGGGAATATCTGGTTGACACAATTTGTTATGTATGTTACTTTTTGGTCGGATAAATCACGTTCGAGCTAAAAATCAAAACCCAAAAAAACATACCATGGCTAATCCTGTTCTAATCATTCAAACTTCAGCTCGGGGCTTTGAAGTCGTTCAAGGAAAACTCCAGAAAGCTGGACTTGTGGAGGGTAAAGATTTCATCCTGTTTACCGGACCCTTCGATACTGATGCTCATATTAAAGTTGATGAAAAGCAACTTTTGATCACAGGGTCTTTTGGTGGCGATGATGTTGACGCCGCTGAATTTGTTCGAAGGGCAAAGCAGAAAAAACCGTTTCTTAAGGCGGGTTACATGTCCGGGTTCAAATTTCCTGGTGAACCGTACGACTTTGTTGTGGATAAGTTTGCTCGTGAAGACACGTCTCCTAAATCCGTCGTTAGAGTAGTTTGCGAGTTCCTTTCAGAAGAATAAAAACAACCGCACCTTTCTATTGGGGTGTGGTTTTTTAAAATTTATAAGAAAAACTAATGCTCCTCTCCGTGCATTTGTGTCGCACTACTCATGAACATCATTGCAAGCACTGAGAATACTAACGCCTGAATAAATCCTACGAAGAGCTCAAGTCCTAAGAATGGTACTGGGATAATATATGGTGCAAGGAAAGAAATAATTAGCATCAAAACTGATCCTGCAAATATGTTACCAAATAGTCGGAATGTTAGTGACACTACTCTAGACACCTCACCAATTATTTCTAGTATTCCAATAAATGCTCCAATAGGGTGTTTGAATGGATTTACCAAAAACTTACCAATATGATGTTTGCCAATAGTTTTGAGCCCAACAATATGAGTTCCTAATACCACTATTATAGCTAGGGCCAGAGTCATGTTGATATCAGAGTTCATTGTGCGAAAAAGTGGAACGAATATTTCCTCACCCTCATGTTCTTCGTGGAATCCTATAGATTCTACTCCTGGCAATGTGCCAATCCAGTTAGAAGCTAGGATAAATATAAATATAGTAGCGACAAGTGGTAAGAATTTACGTACAACGGCACGACTTCCCGCGAATGTTTCCATAAAGTTCATAAATCCTTCCAAAACTATCTCACCTAGTGCCTGAAGTCTTCCTGGTACCACTTTAAGTTTTTTATAAAAAATAATTGAAAGAATTGTAATAATAAAAATAGCAAACCACGCAGTTATGAGTGTGTTAGTAACAGGGAAACTTCCTATATGAAATACTGGCTCTGCTGAAATTGATATATGCATATTTTTTATTAAATAAAATTCTTAACTTTTTTGTAGATTATTATACCTGTGGATATTAGTGAAAGCAGAAGTCCTACGATAAGAAAGAGATGTCCTGTATCAAAATTACGATCCAAGACTCTCCCACCTAATGCAAAGACAACAAGCGGAACGGCAATAGCAGATCCTACCTCAAATGCGAAAGCGGTCAGCTCTGCTTTTGTTGTTGGAACTTTACTTTCAGTTTCGCCTTTTAGCGACTCATCTACTTGGTTTTCTTGATTTTCCACTCTTTGGAGTATAAATGAAAACGCTACTTTTCGCAATCGTATGTATTCACTAAAGTCATATTTATGTTATTATGCAGAAATGTCTAAATCTCAAAAAACAGAACAAAAATTTCGAAATGAAGATCGATTCGAGGTTGTCGCACTCAAATTTACCAAATGGATTGGCTCACCATCATCCATTATTTGTCACACAATATTTTTTATATTTTGTTTTTCAATCACTTTTTTTGGAGTTGCATTCGAAAGAATGCTTTTATTTTTGACAACTGTAGTATCACTTGAGGCAATATATTTGGCTATCCTCATTCAATTAACAGTAAATAGAAATACAGCTGATTTGGTGGAGGTTGGTAAAGAGTTGGATGAAATTCAGGAAGATGTTGGTGAAATTCAGGAAGATATTGATGAGATGCAAGAGGACGTGGAGGAGATTCAAGAAGATATTGATGAAATCCAGGATGACGTGGATGATATTGAAGAAGGTGACACTGAAGAGGAGAAGAGAGATAAAGAAATAAAGCAAACAGTTGAGGGAATTCAAAAGGCTTTGGAGAGGCTCATGCAGGAAATCGGAAGTATTAAAAAGAATCCACAACAAAAGTGATAACTAAAGGAAAGGTCATAGAAGGACATAAAAAAGCTAATGGAATAGGATTTCCTACTGCTAATATATTAAATATAAATAATATTTCTTCTGGTATATATGCAGGTAAGGTTAAATTCAATGATGACGATTTTGGTGCCGTCATATATATAGGAGAGAGAAGAAAAGAAATACTTGAAGCTCACTTGTTTGATTTTGGTGGTGATTTATATGGTGTGGAAATAGAAGTAGAGGTTATCGAAAAAATCAGGGATGATAAAGTGGTTAGTGATTTTTCATTACTAAAAGAAATGATAAATAAGGATTATGCGGACGCTATAGAAATTTTAAAAAAATGTTCACGGGAATAATTCAAAATAAAATAAAAGTAAAAAGTATTAAAAGAAACAACGAAATTTTGTTAATGACTTTTGAATTGCCAAAAATTAAAAACTCAAAACTTGTTTTGGGAGGAAGTGTTTCGATAAATGGTGTGTGTTCTACTATTATTAATCTCAAAAAAAACGAATTTGCTGTGCAATACATGAAAGAGACAGTAAATAAAACTACAGTAGGAGAATTTCTATCGGGAGATATTGTTAATTTTGAAAATAGTTTGAAAGTTGGGGATAGTTTGGACGGACATTTTGTATATGGTCATATCGATTGCGTGGGCGAAATAAAAAGTACGAAGCAAGAAGGGAATTCAAAGGTTTTTGAAATATCAATACCAAAGGAATTTTTGAAATACATTGTTTATAAAGGATCGATTGCCATAGATGGAATTTCGCTTACAGTTTCAAAGAAAAATAAAAGTAGTTGTGAAGTATCACTTATTCCATATACACTAGAGAAAACCAATTTGAACAAAAAAGTTATAGGTGATAAGGTTAATATTGAAACAGATGCATTAGGGAAATGCGTTCTAGAAAGTCGAAAAGTAAAAAGTAAAAAGTAAAACTGAAAACGGAATGCAAAGAGGAGAACAAAAAAACAAAATAAAAGGCACGAAAGATTTTTCAAAAGTAAAAGTGGCTTTGGTGGTTTCTGAGTATAATAAAGATATTACGTTTGCTATGAGGGACGGTGCTGTAGAAGAACTGAAATTTCATGGTATCAAGGAATCAAATATCCAGATTGTCTATACTCCAGGAGCTTTTGAAATTCCAATCGTTTGCCAAAAACTTTTAAAATCTAAAAAATATAAGGGAATCGTGGCTATTGGGTGTGTTATAAAAGGCGATACTGATCATTACTACCAAATATCTAATGAATCTACTCGAGGAATAATGGATGTAATGCTCAAATACGATGTTCCAATTACGAATGCAATTTTAACTGTAAATAATCTTGAACAAGCCAAAATTCGTTCAACTGGAGCTACAAACAAAGGTATTGAAGCAAGTCTTGCGCTTCTTAAAATAATTTAACACCAAAAAACACGCCCATTGCTGGTCGTGTTTTAGTTTAAGCACTCATAATCGTATAGAGTTGGATTGTTGAAGTTAGTTGCAAGATGCTAGTCTTTCATTTATATTATGGTCATCTGGGTGGCCGCCCTCTTCTAAAACATATCTTTTTTGACGAGGGGTTAGCTGGCTGTACCAAACATCCCACTTGATTTGATCAAGTGAATTAGGACTTGATTCTGCAATTATTTCCCAACGAATGTCGGGAACTGACTTAGAGCGAAGGAACATTCTCATCTATTCAATAATAGCATATTAATTGATTTTGTCAATATTAATTTTTTAGTTTTGAGTCATAACTAATTTTAAATAATTGGTTTGCTTTTTTGCTTGTCTGTTCTACTATTCAGCCTAGAACAAACAAATACACATGGAAACAATCATACACACTAGAGATACTGTGCCTGCATGGTATCAACTCGGATTTGATGAGGATTCGATGTCCATTGTCATAAAAATACACGGACGAGCTGTTTATTACATGAGCAATCTGAAGAATCTTAGCAGAGCCCTTCCTTTTTATAAGGATCGCTGTTCAGGAGAATTCAACCTTTTCAAGGGTGGACATTTCGGGTTTGGTGGAGTGTTCA
This sequence comes from uncultured Candidatus Saccharibacteria bacterium, assembly GCA_964577785.1. Classification (GTDB taxonomy): domain Bacteria; phylum Patescibacteriota; class Minisyncoccia; order Phycocordibacterales; family CAIRYW01; genus JAQBQZ01. The sequence continues at coordinate 32,325 of CAZOAK010000002.1, forward strand.
CTGTCTTTACAGATAGTGATTGGACAAACCTTCATGCAAAATTGCCAGTCATGTTTTCAAATGGGAGGCCTCATTCATCGGCAGGTTATGAGAAGGATCTTTGGATGTCTCTTGGGTTGCTTTTTAATCTTTTGCTCCCAACATTTGATGCTAAAACTGATGATCGAATTCCTCAGCATATTGTCATGGGCAGGATTGGACTTGAAGTTGGCCGCGGTAGGGCTGGACTTAGTCTGACTTTTACACCACACATGGCAAGATGGCTCTCTGCACAACTTGATGGTGAATTCAAGGAAGTTGTCAGGGTTATGGAGAAGGCTGACAAGTTTATGTGGGAAAATAATTCTGCAGGTGGGGATTATCGGTTTAGAGCAGAAAAACGAGGTGGAGGATTTGGTTTGGGTGTACCCGGTGACGGTTGCTGGGTTAATGGGGAACGGTCAGTTGATGAGAGAGGGTTCGAACTCGATTCTCATAATGTCGATGGTTTGCTTCAACTCCTAACTTTCCTTGTAGGTTTGTGCAAACTTCATGAGCTTGCTCTTTCTGGAACTGAACTGTCAGACTCCTTTTTGTAGGGTGGCAGTTTTTTTATTACTTATATTTTATATGTCTGACCTCCTCGGTGCTTAACACATTCTGCACCAAGTTTAGACGCGAGGATCATCGAATCTTTTATATCTAGATCATTTACTATTCCGTGTATTATCCCTGCGCGATATGCATCTCCAGCCCCTGTTGGATCTAAAACTTTTTTAACTTTAGGAGATTTTATTTTTGTTTCTTGTATTGTCTCGTTTTCTAATTCATATAGAGAGCTACCATCTGCACCTTTGGTTTCTATGATATACCTAACACCAAGTTCAAATATACTTTTGAGTTCAAATTCAAAATGATTTTTGATATAAGAAAATTCTGTATCATTCACTATTAAGATATCAGAATTTTTTAGAGATTTTTCTAAAAGTTCTCTGGTGAAATCTATGGCAAGCATTTGGCCTGGGTCAAAAATAGTAAATGCTTCTTTATTAATCTTTCTAAATTCAGTAAGTTGTTTAGTGATACTTTTAGCTGTACCAACAGCGAAAACTACGCAGACAATCCCTTCTAATTCTTGGCGTGAGAAATTACTCAAAAGAGAAAGGGAATTAATATTTTTGCCATAAGCTCCTGGTTGAAATATTCCCAATTGTTCTTTTTTGGTATCTGTCATTCCGAAGTACGTTGCAGTATATCCTTTTGGATCTTTTTTACCCCTAAATATTCCGCCATTATTTTGCAAATGGATTTCATATCCATCAAAATCTTTTCCAACTGCAGAAAAAATAAAAGATGGATTCTTTAGAAGTCCTAATCCATAAGCAATATTTCCTGCTGTGCCTCCAAAATATATTTCTTTTTCTTCTGCTGTAAACATTAAGTTTTGCTTAACCACTTTACCATTTTCGATTGCCACCTGGTCACCAATAGAACTATTGAGTTCAAAAATAGTATCAAAGACGAGAGAACCAGAGATTAGAATTTTTGGAGATTTCAGTTTTTTTGACATTCTTTTGAAAATTGAATATTGGTAAATTGAAAATTATTAATTTTGCTTTGCAAAATTAATTCGTACCTTCTTCCCAGCTTCCCATATATTTTTTCTGTTCAGGAGTTAATTTATCTATATTTATTTTAAGCGCTTTAAGTTTAAGTCCAGCGATACGATCATCTATTTCATCAGGTAGAGTGTGCACTTCCTTTGCGAGAGTTTTGTAAAATTTCGCAATAAATTCTCCACCCAATGCTTGGTTAGCGAAACTCATATCCATTACTGATGATGGGTGACCTTCTGCAGAGCCAAGGTTCACGAGACGTCCTTCGGCTATAACAAATATTTTTCTGCCGTCTTTTAATTCGTATTCTTCGTTTGATGGTCTGACGTTTGTTACTTTCTTAGACATTTTTTTGAGTGCCACCAAATCTATTTCAATATCAAAGTGTCCTGAATTTGAAATAATACATCCGTCTTTCATAACTTTAAAATGTTCCTCACGAAGTACATGTTTGTTGCCTGTAACTGTACAAATAAAGTCTGCATTTTTGACTGCATCACGCATACTCATAACATCAAACCCTTCCATACTTGCTTCAAGTGCTTTTACAGGATCTATTTCTGTGACTATAACTTTGGCACCCATACCTCGAGCACGCATTGCCAGACCTTTACCGCACCATCCAAAACCAGCAACTACGAATACTGATCCAGCCAAAAGTTTGTTTGTCGCGCGTATAATCCCGTCGAGAGTTGATTGACCTGTACCATAACGGTTATCAAACATGTGTTTGGTTTTTGATTCATTGACTGCCACAACGGGGAAAAGTAATTTGCCACTTTTTGCGAGTGACTTGAGTCGCACTACGCCTGTTGTAGTTTCTTCTGTACTTCCTTTTATTTCTTTGATTTGATCAATTCTGTTTTTATGAAGTTCTGATACGAGGTCTGCACCGTCATCCATTATTATGTCAGGATGAGCGTCGAGCACTGCATTAATATGTTTGAAATATGTTTTTGAATCTTCACCTTTGATTGCGTATACATCTATTCCAAAATCTTCTACAAGGGAAGCTGCAACATCGTCTTGAGTAGAAAGGGGATTTGATGCGCATAATATTACTTTAGCTCCTCCTGCTTTGAGTGCGATCATAAGGTTGGCGGTCTCTGCTGTAACATGGAGGCATGAGCTAATCGTTGTGCCCTTTAGAGGTTTTCTTTTTACGAAATCATCTTTAATGATCTTAAGAACTGGCATATCTTTGGCTGCCCATTCGATTCTTTTTTTACCTTCCGATTTTAAATTTGGGTTTTTTATATCTGACATTGTTTAAAATTATTTATAGTTTGTTCAGCAGATTATACTCTAAAAGCTATAAGTTGCAAAAAGGGTAAAAAAGGTTAATCTACTGAATAGTCATGTATTACTATCTTGCAGTTACGATAATTACATCGGGTATGAGAGTTGCGATCAGGTTTTTAGATGAAACGACTTGCAGAACAGAAAAGGAGTCGATGGAGGTATTTGCTCCACTGAAAGCAAATTACAAAGACCCAGTCATTGTTCCTGGTAATCAATTCAAGCAGGGTGATTTTGGTCAAACGTTTTTGGGTTACGCTGAATTCAAAGCAACTCAAGGTGTTTTTCAAGACTCAACCGCATGGATTGGTTGTTCAATGTGAATTTTCACGGGAAGAGGTCATTGCGATCCCTTCCTTTTTTATTTCAAATAAGTTTCAATATTATTTTTATGCCCTTCGTATGTGGCAGAGCAATGTATTATTCTGTTGCTATGAAGATAGAATAAGCACTTTGTTTTTTGAGGATTAAGTGCGGCGGTGATTGCGGCTAGTCCTGGGTTAGCTATGGCTGAAGGTGGCAACCCTTTATTTTTATAAGTATTGTATGGTGAATCAATATTTTTATCTTTTGATAGTACTTTTGGCCACCATCCATTTTCTTCGGTGCCCTTAGCGTATTGAAGAGTTGCATCTATCTGTAAATTCATACCGGTAAATAATCTATTCCAAATAATCCCTGATACTAAATTCATATCAGTTTTACCAGCAGCTTCTCGTTGGATAATAGATGCAATTGTAAGAATGGTGTCAGTGTTTAATGTAGAAGTCGCCATAGAACTTTTTATGTCGTTGTATTTAGAATTAAATCTTTGATTCATTATTTGTTTTATCTCTGACCCTGTGGCGTCTTTTGGTATCAAATAAACATCAGGATAGTATTTGCCCTCAAACTTCTTGTCTCTATATTCATCATGCCCCAAAAAATCTTCCGTATCCTTAATATCCCACTCAAACTTATTATCTAGTACATCCACTATCTGTTCTTTACGGAGTCCTTCTGCCACTTTTACATATTTAATACTCGGATTGGCTAGCGCTTGGTAGAATTCAACATGAGATAGATTATCTATTGCCTCAGCTATAATTCTCATTGCACTTTGGTTTTGTGAAGTCCATGCAATACTAAAGCCGAACAGTGTGACAAAGACGATTATAAATATTATTTTGAAGTGATGGCTGGTACGCATGTTACTAGTATAAAGTAATTAGTAGAAAGTAGAAAGTACACCCAGCACTAAATATTTGGTTACAAATATTTAGTGCTGGGTAAATTTGTTATTTGTTATCAGTTATTATATTATTGTTGAATGTTTAAAAATTTTATATTAAGAAAGTTGTTAGATAAACAATTAAAAGATGTCCCAGAAGAGCAGAAAGAAAAGATAATGAAACTTATCGAAGAGAAGCCGGAGCTTTTTCAAATGATAGCTATGAAAGCTCAAGAAAAGATGAAGCAAGGTAAAAGCCAGATGGATGCTGTGATGGAGGTTGTGAAGGAGAATGAATCGGAACTCAAGGGGATTCTCTAAGCTACTGCTTAGAAAGTTTCAATATTCAATTGATCAATTTTCAATAAATACAAAATGCATCGCGGCAAAGCCGCGATGCATTTTGATTAAAGAGGTTTTATACTGTATTATTCAAAAATGCAAATTTCAATCGGAATAGTGGGCCTTCCAAACGTAGGTAAATCAACTTTGTTTAATGCATTGACTAAAAAGTCAGTGCCAACGGAGAATTATCCATTCTGTACTATAGACCCATCTGTAGGGGTTGTTCCTGTGCCTGATGAAAGATTATATAATCTAGCTAAATTTTCTAATACTAAAAAAACTGTTCCGGCAATAGTGGAATTTGTGGATATTGCAGGACTTGTTAAGGGCGCTTCAGAAGGCGAGGGTCTTGGTAATAAATTCCTTTCTCACATTCGTGAAGTGGATGCGATTTGTGAAGTGGTCCGAATTTTTGAAGATAATAATGTGATTCATGTGGATGGCAAGATTGATCCTGTATCTGACATAGGTGTGATAAATCTCGAGCTTGTACTTGCTGATCATGAGACTGTATCCAAAAGAATTGGTTCGATTGAAAAAGATGTAAAGAGAGGTGATAAAGAAGCAATCAAAACAAAAGAAATTTTAGATAAGGTGGTAAAAGTTTTAGAAAAGGGTGAGCTTGCAAGAAACGCAGACTTGAATGAAGAAGAAATGTTTTTGATAAAAAGTTTGGCGCTTCTAACAATGAAGCCGATTATGTATGTTTTGAACAAAAAAGCAGGAGGAGTGAATTTGGATGAAATAAAAGATGCCCGATGGAACGCGCTTATGGATTTTATAAAAACTTCTGGTGCAGATTATTGTATTGTGGATGCGGGAGTAGAGCATGAGCTCAAAGATTTCGAAGGAGAGGAAAAAGAAATGTTTCGAAAAGAACTAACACAGAATCCTAACACACCAGATACTGAGGACGGAGATGGAATAGATAATCTAATTAAATCCGGGTATCGATTACTTGGACTTGAAACATTTTTTACAACAGGGGAAGTAGAAACTCGTGCTTGGACAATTAAAAAGGGTTCAACTGCTCCAGTTGCAGGTACAGCAATTCACAATGATTTTAAAGATAAATTTATTCGTGCAGAAGTTATTGAATGGGACAAACTTATTGATTCAGGGAGTTTTGGTAGCGCTCGTGAGAAAGGATGGCTCCGAACAGAAGGGAAAGAATATATAGTAAAAGACGGAGATGTTATAGAATTTAGAGTTTAGACAAAAGGTAGCCCCGTCTGGACGTGTTCTGGCTAGGCCAGGGTGCCAGACGGGGGTTGCAACCATGACAGATGCCTGACCTTTGAGTCAGCTTTCGGCGAACCGAAAAGAGTTACATATGTCTACGTTTTATTTGCAACAAGGCCTGCTTGTGAGGCGTCTTCCAGAAAAAATATATCATTCAAGTAGGTGACTGTCTAATAGAATTCAATGTTTAAATTTAGTTATAAAATGCCCAGAACCTTTGGTTCTGGGTATTTTGGTGGCTATGTATGGTATAATTGATTTGTTAACAGCTTAATAACTAATTATGCAAAACTCACAAACACCTAAGAATTTTTTTATACAAGTCGGAATATTTTTCTCCTTGTATGTATCAGCAGTCAGCTTTTTAGTATTTCTGTTCTCAGTTATCGATGATGTATTTCCGCCGGCATTAAATTATTATTCTGATTCAAGTTCTGGAATTAGATTTTCTATTTCAACACTCATTGTAGTCTTCCCACTATTTATCTGGCTTGGCAGAGTTTATCGAAAGTTTGTGGAGACAAATCCAGAGTTGAAAGAGAGCAAACTCCGTAAATGGATTATATATTTTACACTGTTTGTAACTGGTACAACCATTGCTGTTGACGCAATAGTTCTTGTGAATACATTTCTTGGTGGTGAAGATTTCGCGACAGGATTCGTATTAAAAGTACTTTCTGTATTTGTTGTTGCAGGCGCGATATTTACTTTTTGTCTTAAGGATCTCAAAGGATATTTTGATGGGAATCCAAAACAATCCAAGTTTTGGTCAATGGTTGTATCTGTAATTGTTTTGCTTTCAGTCATCGGAGGATTTGTCCTTATTGGAAGTCCAAGCACTCAGCGATCAAAGGCTTATGATAATCAGAGAGTTTCAGACTTACAAAGTATTCAAAACCAGATAACCTATTATTATCAAAGCAAAGGCACAACACCAACAAGTCTTATTGATTTAGACGATCCATTATTTGGATTTGTCACTCCGACCGACCCAGAATCTTCAGCGCCTTATACTTATAACAAGATCTCTAATGTTAAATTTAGTTTGTGTGCGGATTTCAATCTGGCAAGTAATGACAAACAAACAGCCAATTCAAAACCAATGTATGAAGTAGATCAGAACTGGATTCATGGAGAAGGTGTGGCTTGTTTTGAGAGAACTATTGATCCGGATAAATACCCGAGGATGAAAGTATAAAGTATGTAGTATGTTGTATATAGCATAAATACAAGCCAGCACCGGATTTCCTGAAAGGAAATCCGGTGCTTTGTTTAATAAAAAAAATGCAACAAGTTTCTTGCTGCATTTATTTGAATAAACCAGAATTAAAGGATGGGTCCACATGCAAGACCGATTTTTGCAATACGCGGTATTTGCCTGAATGGGATTCGGATTTTTCCAAGACACTCAACACAAGTTGTGAGTGGTTGGATGTACAATGGGTCACCTTCTCTGCCTCTTGGTGGGCTTTGGGGTGATGGTTCAGAACAGTAGCACGGACGATCTGACGGGGGTAGGCTCCAATTCATATATTTAGTGGCTAATTTCCAGTTATTCACTATATTATAAAAAAGTGATAATATCAATGGTATGATAAACAAATCCAATTCCAAAAAACCAAAGAAAATTGTTGCTTATAATCCAGCCAAGATTGAGAGTAAGTGGCAGAAGTACTGGTTATCTAAAAAAACTTTTGAGGTAAAAAATGTGGCCAAAGGTGAAAAGAAAATGGTCCTCGTTGAATTCCCGTATCCATCTGGTGCAGGACTTCATATGGGACATATGCGTCCGTTTATAGCTGGGGATGTAACAGCTAAATATTTTAAAATGAATGGGTTTAATACTATGTATCCAATGGGTTGGGATGCTTTTGGTTTGCCGGCTGAGAATTATGCAATTAAAAACAAAGTTCATCCAAGAGTTTCTACTGCCAAGAATGTGGCGAATGCTAAAAAACAATTATTATCATGGGGGACTGGATATGATTGGTCACGAGAAGTAAATACTACTGATCCAGAGTATTATAAATGGACTCAAAAATTATTTTTGGAATTCTATGATGCAGGACTTGCTTACGAAAAGTTTGGAGAAATAAATTGGTGTCCAAAAGATAAAACAGGACTTGCTAATGAAGAAGTGATTGATGGTAAGTGTGCGAGATGCGACGCAATTGTAGAAAAGAAAAATCTAAGACAGTGGTATTTAAAGATTACTGATTACGCAGAGAAACTTTTGGAAGGACTTAAAGATTTAAAAGAATGGCCAGAACCAATAAAACTTCAGCAAGAGAATTGGATAGGGAAAAGTGAAGGCGCGGAAATTGATTTTAGAATTGAACTTCAAAATAAAAAACCAAGGTTTGTAATTATCCATGGATACACTGGGAGTTCAACCAAGAATTTTATTCCGTGGCTAAAAAGAGAGTTGGAGGCAAAAGGGTATGAAGTGGAGACACCAGAATTACCTAATACAAATAATCCCAAAGAATCAGAACAAGTAGAGTATGTATTAACACATTGTAAACTAGATGAAAATACTGTCATCATTGGACATAGTCTTGGGGCCGTGGTGGCGATGAAAGCTATTATGAAGCTTAACAAGACTATTTCAGGCCTTGTTTTGGCTGGTGCAGCACTCGATCCAAAATTTCACAATGCGAAATCGCGACCGTTCTGGGAAAACTTTTCTTGGGATTATGATTACGAAAAAGTTAAAAAATTAGCACAAGGTAGAATTGCTGTGCTGTCGGATTTAAAAGAAAAACATAGAGTTTCGTATTTAAAATTTTTATCAGAAAAGCTAGAATCAGCTCTCATTGAGGTAGAAGCTGTGAGAGAACATTTTTGTGCGACAGAAGAACCTTCTATATTAAAATCAGTAACACCAGAAGTTACAGTTTTTACTACAAGACCAGATACTTTGTTTGGGGTGACTTATTTGGTTCTTGCTCCAGAGCATCCTTGGACCCAAGAATTAGCTAATCAAATTGAAAATAAAAGTGAAGTAGAAAAATATATAAATGATTGCAAGAATAAATCTGATATTGATAGAACTTCTGATAGCAAAGAAAAAACAGGTGTAGAACTTAAGGGTGTGTTTGCCATAAATCCTGCTAATAATGAAAAGATTCCTGTTTGGATTGCTGATTATGTACTGGCTTCGTACGGAACAGGAGTTGTCATGGCTGTACCTGCCCACGATGAAAGAGATTTTGAATTTGCAAAGAAATATAATTTGCCGATAAGGAGTGTTGTTGCAGAAGTGTTTGGTGATAAAACTCAAAATCATGTTGAGAGAAATCGTGTTTGTGCAATTATTATCAATCAAGGTAAAGTTCTCTGTGAAAAAACAAATCCGGATAGCACTAAGTATCCAGGAAAATTTATATTAATAGGTGGAGGTATAGAATCGGGTGAAGATCCTGACACTGCACTTAAAAGAGAGCTTTTTGAGGAACTCGGAATAACTGACAAGGATTACAAGGTTAAATGGAAAATGCGAACCTATCGTTTTAGTTTTTATTCTGAACGGAGAAAACAATTTAGAACCCAATTGCAGTATCCTTATGTAATTGAAGTAAATACTTCTGCGATAATTGAAAATCCTAAAGAAGCAGAACTAATATGGGTAGACGAGAATGAGGCTAAGCAGAAGTTTACAGAATGGGGTCATCTTGATCAGGCAAGCATGCTTCTAAGATGGAAATTTTATGACTCTGAAATTTTTATTTATGACGGTGAATTGATCAATTCTGCTGAGTTTTCTGGCCTACAATCTGATGCGGCAAGAATTAAGATGGCGCAAAAATTTGGAAGAATTGTTACCAAATACAAACTCCGAGATTGGGTGTTCTCTAGGCAGAGATATTGGGGAGAGCCGATACCACTTATACATTGTGCCAAATGTGGAACTGTAC
>CAZOAK010000002.1:41942-63009 GCA_964577785.1 uncultured Candidatus Saccharibacteria bacterium
GAATAGACAAATGGGTAAATGTAAAATGTCCAAAGTGTAAGGGTAAGGCAAAACGCGAAACTAATACAATGCCTCAATGGGCGGGAAGTAGTTGGTATTGGCTTCGGTATATGGACCCAAAGAATAAAAAAACATTCGCAGAAAAGAAGGTTCAAAAATATTGGTCTCCAGTGGATTTATATTTTGGAGGGATGGAACATACAACACTTCACTTATTATATTCTCGATTTTGGAATTTATTTTTCTATGATCGTGGACTTGTAACTGTCAAAGAGCCATACAAAAAAAGAGTACCACACGGAATCATTTTGGGACCTGATGGAGAGAAGATGAGTAAGAGTCGGGGCAATGTAGTAAACCCTGATGATGTAATTAAAATCTATGGAGCAGATACAACTCGTTTGTATATGATGTTTCTTGGTCCTCATGGTGCTCAAGTTTCTTGGAATGATAAAGGAATAGTGGGAACAAGAAGATTTCTCGAACGAGTATTTGCAATGCGCGAGATGATTTCTAAGACTGAAACATTGGATGTGACGATTGCACTTCATAAAGCAATAAAAAAAGTAACAGAAGACATTGAAACGTTTTCTTTTAACACGGCGGTATCGACTATGATGATATTTGTAAATACTGTATATGAATCAAAAGAAATTACTAAAAAAACTTTTGAAACATTCTTACAATTACTCGCACCATTCGCACCACATTTATCTGAAGAATTGTGGAATGATCTGGGCAATAAAAAATCAATTTATGAAAGTAAGTGGCCAAAATATAAGGAGGAATTCTTAAAATCGGAGAAAGTGGTTGTGGTCGTGCAAGTGAATGGTAAAATTAAGGCAGAACTGTCTTTAGACAGAGATTTGGATGACAAAGTTGCGGAAAAAATGGCATTGGAAAATGTGAAGGTTGTCGAATCGTTAGTTGGACAAGAGATAAAGAGGGTTATAGTGGTCAAAAATCGCTTGATAAATATAGTTATTTAGCAAAATGATCGCTTGCTTGACTTTATTACATAATAATGATAAAAAGTAGTATAACAATTCAAATATAAACATGCCAAACTTTTCATTTAAACCAAAGTTAGTGGTCAAAAAGCTTCTCGGATCGCTTCCGGAGAGAGCAAGACAAGTACTCGTAAGTCGTTATGGATTAGGGGCTGATTCAGTTAAATTAACACTGGAGGCTATTGGTGATAAGTACGGTATTACTCGTGAGAGAGTCCGTCAGATTGAGAATGCTGGGATCGCTAATATTCGTAAGTCACAAGCTTTTAAATCAGAAAACACTACTTTTGATGAGATTAAAAAACTTTTTGAGGTGCTCGGAGGTGTTGTTTCTGAAGAGGATTTTCTGAATCATATAACTACTAAAGATAAATCATTACAGAATCATATTCACTTTTTACTGGTTGTTGGAACACATTTCAAAAAACTCAAAGAGGATGATGATTTCAAACACCGATGGCACATTAATGATGAACTTACTAAAAAAGTTGAAGAGTCATTACGTAAAGTTTTCAAAAACCTTTCAGATGATGAGCTTTTGCCTGAAGCAGAGTTAATGAAAAGTTTCTTGGAACACTTAAAAGATGTTTCCGAAGAATATAAAAAAGAGGAAGTTCTACGAAGATGGTTGTCGTTGTCTAAAAAGATAGCAAGAAATCCTCTTGGAGAATGGGGAGTTACATCTTCGAAAAATGTAAGTGTTAAAGGTATTCGTGACTATGCGTATCTCGCTATCAGAAAACATGGTTCACCGATTCACTTTAAAGAAGTTGCTAAATCTATTTCACAAATGTTTAATAAAAAGGCTCACATGGCTACAACTCACAATGAGCTCATTAAAGACAAGAGATTTGTTTTAGTTGGACGTGGATTATATGCATTGTCAGAATGGGGATATCTATCAGGAGTAGTAAAGGATGTTATCGTAAAAGTATTAGAAAAAAATGGTCCGTTGACTAAAGAAGAGGTTATCGACAAGGTTCTCAAAGAAAGATATGTAAAGAAAAATACAATTCTAGTAAATCTTCAAAACAACAAAGCATTCAAAAAAGATAAGGAGAATAGATATAGTATAGCGTAAACAGTTGGTTAGATAGTAAGGTGGTAAGTTTGTTAGGAAATTCTAAAAATAGCACGGCACCGAAGGTGCCGTGCTATTTCCTTACTAGCTAACCAACTAACCAGCTTGCCAACTATTTATTTTCCTTCCAACTTTTCAATAACTATTATATAATTATTATCATGAATCCTGATTTAACTCCGTTTGCAAATGTTTTTACAGATGTTCTCTCTGGTTTTTATATGCTGGTTATTTTTGCCGCTCCGATAATGCTTGGATTTTTGTTTTTTGAGTCCTTTACTATTTATAAGAGGAATAAATTTTTGCACGAGAAGCATCAGGACGCTGTTCTTTTGGAACTTAGGCTTCCCAGAGAGATGCTCAAATCTCCATTGGCAATGGAGTTGTTTTTGGCATCAATTTATCAAACTTCAGGCGAAACAACTTTTTTGGATACTTTATTTAAAGGTAAAACACGTCCGATATTTTCCTTGGAGATATGTTCCTTCGAGGGAGATGTAAAATTTTTTATTTGGACCTGGGATTTTTGGAGGCCAATTGTTAGTTCGCATTTGTATGCTCAATTTCCAGAAATAGAAGTAGTTGAGGTTAAAGATTATTCTTCTGGTATCCATTATGATCCAAAAAAGAATGAAGTTTTTGCTACTGAGTACCAACTCACAAAGCCTGGGTATTATCCAATAAAAACATATGTTGATTTTGGTTTGGATAAAGATCCAAAAGAGGAATTCAAAGTTGATCCGATGGCTTCTTTTATTGAATACATATCAAATCTTGGTAAAGGAGAACAGATTTGGTTTCAGTTTATTGTTAGGTCTCATAAAGGAGGAAAGATTGACCCAAATCATTTTAGAGGTAAGGAGGATTGGGTGGGTCCAGCGAGAGCAGAAATTAAAAAATTGAAAAGTCAGGATATACAGGAGGCAGGTGAAATTAAAATATCTGGAGCATCTCTTTCAAAAGCGGAAAAGGAGATCATTGATTCCATAGAGCGTAATATTTCCAAATTAGCTTTTGATTGTGTTATTCGGTCCGTATATATTGCAGATAAGGATAAATTTAAACCGATAAACATTGTTGGTTTGATTGGTGTATTTAGGCAGTACAATGCTCCACATATGAACAGTTTTGCTGTTGTGGGTAGTCATATTACTGCATTTGATTATCCGTGGCAGGATTTTAAGGATAGGAGATTAAAAGCTAGAAAGCATCATTTAATTCATGCTTATAATGAACGTGCTGCATTCCATGTTCCACATAGAGGACATTATTTTACAATCAACACAGAAGGTCTTGCGACTATTTATCACTTCCCAGGTCAGGTGGCCAAGACTCCTACACTATCTAGAATTCAGGCTAAAAAGGCGGAACCGCCATCAGATTTACCGATATAAATTATGGAGGAAGTAAAAAAAGAACAAATTCCAAATATTGAGTTTAGAGGTGATCATTCAAATCCAAAAAAAGGGATTATTCTTTTTTTAATTTCTTTAGTTATTATTTCTATTCTCTCATATTTATTATTTGTTCCACCGCTTGGATTTAAAAGCAAGAATCCTAATGGAGTATTTGTAAACATCAAGAAGGGAATGGGCGCTAGACAAGTAGCTGTTGTACTCAAGGATGTTGGAGTTATCTCCTCAGAATCAATGTTTGTGACGGTGGTATCATTATTTGGAGATGAAAATAATATTTCATCAGGAGTTTATTTGTTTAAAAATTCACTAAATATATTATCAGCTGAGAAGCGAATAAGAAATGGTGATTATGATATAGAAGCCAAGAAAATAACGATACCTGAAGGATTTACTAATATTCAAATAGCCAATCGATTGGAAGCTAATCTGCCAGAATTCGATAAAGAATTATTTTTGAAATTAGCATCAGCAAGTGAAGGATATTTATATCCAGAAACATATTTCTTTTTACCCAGTGATACTGAAGAAGTTATTTTTAACAAAATGTTAGAGACATTTAAAGAAGAGACAGAAAAACTAAAAGAAGATTTTGCAAAGAGTGCAAGATCCAAAGAAGAGATAATTATTATGGCATCAATTTTGGAGCGAGAAGTTAAAACCGCTGAGGACAAAAAAATAGTTTCTGATATTTTGTGGAGTAGGATTAAAATAGGAATGCCTCTACAAGTTGATGCTTCACTCGCATATGAGAGGGATAAAGATTCATACACGTTAACTACAGCGGATCTTAAAAAAGATTCTCCTTACAATACTTACACACGCAAGGGTTTACCGCCAACAGCCATATCTAATCCCGGGTTTGATTCTATAGAAGGAGCTTTAAAACCTGAGACGAATCCATATTTGTACTTTTTGACAGATAGAGAGGGTGAAGTGTATTATGCCAAAACTTACGCCGAGCATCTAAGAAACAAAGCGAAGTATTTCTAATAAATGAAAGTAGTCAAAAAACAAACAGTATTCGTGGGACTCTCAGGTGGAGTTGATTCTTCGGTATCCGCTTACTTGCTTCAAAAGCAGGGTTATAAAGTGGTAGGTGCTTTCATTAAAATATGGCAGCCAGAATTTGCCGATACATGCACTTGGAAAGAAGACAGACGAAGTGCTATGAGAGTGGCTGCACATTTGGGAATTCCATTTGTAACTATTGACCTATCAGATGAATATAAAAAGGGAGTGGTTGATTATATGATTAAAGAATATAGAGAAGGTAGAACTCCAAATCCAGATGTAATGTGTAATCGCGAGATTAAGTTTAAGGCATTTTTAAATAAGGCAATTGAGATGGGTGCAGATCTTATTGCAACAGGACACTACACTCGCGTTGGTACGCGAGAATTTTCAATTTTTAAATCTCAATTTTCAAACAAAAAACAAGATTCAAAATCCAAAATAATAAAATATGAATTAAAAAAGGCAAAGGATGTTGCTAAGGAACAAAGCTACTTTCTTTGGACTTTAGGACAGAATGAATTGTCTAAAACTTTATTCCCAATAGGCGGACTTCCCAAGAAGGAAGTTAGAAAAATTGCAGAAAAGGTGGGACTCCATACATTTGAAAAAAAAGACAGTCAGGGCCTTTGTTTTATTGGTAAAGTAGATTTTAAAGATTTTCTTAAGAATTTTATTAAGCCCAAAAAAGGAGAGGTGTTAAATGAAAAAGGTGAGGTGATTGGAGGGCATGACGGAGCAATGTTTTTAACTATTGGTGAAAGGCATGGATTTACAATTATTAAAAAAAGTACAGATGATAAACCAATGTATGTAATTGAAAAAGATATGATGAAGAATACAATCACTGTGGCAGATAGAGAAAAGATTTTATCGCCAAATATTAATCAACTAGAGTTTACACTAAAAGATGTTAATTGGATAAATGAGGTCCCAAGTAATACAAAAAAATATGATGCTCAAGTGAGATACCATCAAGATTATCAAAAGTGTAAAATTGACGGTAGTCAGACTACCGTTAAAATAACTTTTGATAATCCTCAAACTGGGGCTTCGGGGCAATCTATTGTGGTGTATGATGGAGATGTGTGTTTAGGAGGAGGGGTTATAAATTAGCTTAGAGCTGTCAGCTTTCAGGAAAACATGAAATGAAAAAAGATTTCAAACAAAAAGTTTTGAATATTGTGAAGGAAATTCCTAAAGGGAAGACTATGTCCTACAAAGAGGTTGCTAAAAAGGCTGGGAGTTCGAATGCTTCGCGAGCTGTTGGGAGTATTATGGCTCAAAATCAAGACAAGAAAATTCCTTGTCATAGGGTTATAAGGAGCGATGGTAAAATTGGTGAATATAATGGACTTCAAGGTAAGAGTAAATTAGAATTATTAAAAAAAGAAAAGGCAATATGAAAAATAAAAAATTAATTGTTATTTTGTTGGTGTTGGTTATAATTTCGGCCTGCGTTTATGCTTTCAGGGATAAAAATAGTGATTTAAATTTATATGAAAATAACAAATACGGATTTTCTATGCAGATTCCTTCTGGATGGAATGTGGTAGATGCTGGTGATGT
Organism: uncultured Candidatus Saccharibacteria bacterium; assembly: GCA_964577785.1. Taxonomy (GTDB): domain Bacteria; phylum Patescibacteriota; class Minisyncoccia; order Phycocordibacterales; family CAIRYW01; genus JAQBQZ01. Next base: position 48,032 of record CAZOAK010000002.1, read on the forward strand.
TGATGGTAGGTATATGGACTCATACTATTTTTCTAATTATTCTAAAAATGAAACAGATAAATATAATGAAAAATATGGTATGGGATATCCTAATGGCTATATTGGTTTATATTTAAATATTTCCGATGTATCTGATGATATAGAGGTTTTTTACCCAGATTTAAAGAAAGTCGAGGATATAAAGATTGGGAATTTGGTTGTAAAGAAAGAGTATTTTCAGAATCCCGAAACAAAAGAATATAATATTCAATTTTCAATAAAGAGAAATAATATAGAATTTAATTTTTATGAAAATATGTTTAGCTACCCTAAGGGAATGGATATATTTGAAAATCAAATATTACCGTCTTTGAAGTTTAATGAATAATTTGTCTTCTGAAAGAATTTCAAAAACAAAATGCTAAATGAAGCTGAGAAACAAAAAAGAGTAGACGAATTAAAGAAAATGGGAGCGGAGATTGTAGATCTTAAAGATTTACCTTTATATAAATTTAGAATTGAAAACAGATATTTGCCAGTTATTGGTGAAGGAAGTCATTTTGCAGAAATAATGTTTATTGGAGAAGCTCCAGGCAAGAATGAGGCACTTACTGGTAAGCCTTTTTGTGGTAAGTCTGGTAAGATTTTGGATTCATTGCTCCAATCTATCAATTTAGATCGTCAGAAAGTCTACATAACCAATATCGTAAAAGACCGTCCACCAGAAAATAGGGATCCATCCCCAGATGAAATTAAAATGTATGGGCCGTTTCTGGATAGGCAAATAGATATTATTCAGCCAAAGATTATTGCAACACTCGGTCGGTTTTCTATGCAATATATTTTTGAAAAATTAGGAATTCTTGAAGACCTAAAATCTATATCAGATATGCACGGTAGGATATTTGAGACAAAAACGAATTATGGGAAAGTTAAAATAATTCCACTGTATCATCCTGCAGCATCTATCTACAATCAGCATCTAAAGGAGACTTTGAAAAAGGATTTTCAGATATTAGTGTCTTGAATATTTTGTTGCAATTTGAGCCAGTTTTTTTAGCGCATCCGGTTCTCCTCTAAGTGGTATCTCCTCACTAATATTTTCTTCTAGAATATGTAATAGGGTCATTACTGGTTCTGAATATTTCGGACGACCAAAATTTTCTGGGTCATCATACTCTATTGATTCCTGTGAGGAAGAGGTTATTATTTCCAAAAGTTTATTAGCAGCTTTCTGTTTTGTAATGTTTAAATTTTCTCCGATTAGAGCACTGTCGGAATCGGCGCTTACATTGAATGGCTGACTTTCATTTTTCATACCTTAATATTAGCAAAACTACAAAAAAATGCTATATTTTAGAACATGACCACAAACGAAGTACGACAAAAATACTTAGAATTCTTTGCCAAAAAGGGACATAAAATAATCCCGTCGGCAAAACTCGTGCCTGATAATGATCCTACGACACTGTTCACGGGTTCTGGTATGCAACCAATGGTTCCTTATTTACTCGGTGAAAAGCATCCTATGGGAACACGTATTACTGATTCTCAGAAATCTTTTAGAACAGGAGATATTGATGATGTGGGTGATAATCGGCATACAACTTTTTTTGAAATGCTTGGCAACTGGTCACTCGGTGATTATTTTAAAGAAAAACAGATTCCTTGGATGTTTGAATTTCTTGTTGATGAATTAAATCTTGATCCAAATAAAATTTACGTTACAGCTTTTATTGGCGATGATAAAAACGGAATACCTAAAGACACAGAAGCCGGAGCTTTGTGGAAAGAGCTTTTTCAGGGTAAAAATATTCCTGCAAAAGAGGTTGAGATTGGAAGTGAGGAAAATGGTTATAAAGTTGGTATGCAGGACGGGAGAATATTCTATTATGATGTAAAAAAGAACTGGTGGTCTCGAGCTGGTATTCCAGATAATATGCCTGCAGGTGAGCCGGGGGGACCGGATTCAGAGATTTTTTATGATTTTGGGACAGAACACGATATAAAGTTTGGTGAGAACTGCCATCCTAACTGTGATTGTGGAAGATTCATGGAGATTGGAAACAATGTGTTCATGGAATATAAGAAAAATGTCGATGGTACGTTTTCAAAACTTCCACAAAAAAATATTGACTTTGGTGGAGGTCTGGAAAGAATCGTTGCTGCAACAGAAAATTCAGATGATGTTTTTTCTATCGATACTTTGCAAGGAATAATAAGGGCATTGGAGAAACTTTCAGGTAAGTTATATTCGGACAAAGAATTCACTTCAACATTTCGAGTTGTTGCCGACCATATCCGTGCTTCAGTGTTTTTGATTGGTGATGGTGTAATACCTTCTAATACAGAACAAGGATATTTTGTCAGACGATTACTTCGCCGTGCTATAAGGTTCTGGGATAAACTCGGAATTCAAAATGAAGGAATATTTGCACTCGTATCTCCACTATTGGAATTATACAAAGAGGCATACCCAGAAACTTTTGATAAAAAGGAATTTATTGTAGATGAGATTAAAAAAGAAGAGGAGAAGTTTAGAAAGACTCTGCTTCAAGGTATTAAAGAGTTAAATAAATATTTTGAAAAAGGTAGTATTTCTGGGGAGGAGGCGTTTGTTATTTTTTCTTCATATGGCTTTCCTATTGAAATAACAATTGAATTGGCAAAAGAAAAAAACATAAATATTGATTTGATTGCTTTTAATAATGAACTTAAAAAACATCAAGATCTATCTCGTGCAGGCTCTGAACAAAAATTCAAAGGTGGACTGGGGGACACAAGTGACAAATCACTTCAATACCACACAGCAACACATTTATTGCATCAGGCTCTTAGAGAAGTCTTGGATGATACTGTGGGGCAGAAAGGCTCTAATATAACACCAGAAAGACTCCGCTTTGACTTTTCTTATGGTGAAAAAATGACAGATGAACAAAAAAAGAAAGTTGAGGATATTGTAAATCAAAAAATAAATGATGCTTTGCCAGTACAGGTGGTGTCATTACCAAAAGAAGAGGCGGTTAAAACAGGTGCAATTCATTTTTTTGGTGAGAAGTATCCTGATACTGTAACAGTCTATTATATTGGAAATACAGTTGATGAGGCCTTTTCAAAAGAATTCTGCGGAGGACCACATGTGAAAAATACATCTGAACTTAAAGGGATATTCAAAATTCAAAAAGAAGAAGCTGTATCCGCTGGAGTGAGGAGGATTAAGGCGGTATTGGAGTAATATCCACTAATCAAGTATCAAATCACAAACAATAACCAATTATCGAACGTTTAAATATTGGAATTTGTTTGAAAATTGAGATTTGAATATTGATAATTATATTCTACATCTAAATTCCGCTTTTACCTTTGATTAGTTTTGATGTAGAATATTGGTATGTTATTTCCCTTTTTACATCTTAAAAATAAATCTAAATCTTTCGCAGTCTTTTCAATAGATTCTGGTAGTCTGACTTTAACTATTTTGGAAAAGATAAATAAAAAAGGTATTCATATTTCATATGTAAGAAAAGTGTCTCTAGAATCAGACAAGGTCACTTCTCCAAGCGATTTGCTCAGATTAATAAAAGTAAATCTGAATAAAATTTTTACAGAGGTTGTAAAACAAAAGGTTTTTATCACATTAAAGCATAGTACAGAAATAATAGTATTAATTGGCTCACCGTGGCATGTGGGCTGGAATGATAAGGTTGTTATAGATAAGGACAAACAATTTACAGTGACTCATAAGTTGATCGATGATGCTGTTAGAGAGTCTTTCATTAAAATGCACAAAGATTTGTCGATTACTAATATAAGTGTAATGAATTACAAGCTCAATGGTTATAATATTCCAGATCCTATAAATAAAATAACAAAATCAATGGATTTAAATATTTATATCAGTTCCGCACCAACGCTATTTATTGATGAGATAACAAATACAATTAAATACCATTTACCACATAATAAATTGTCGTTTATGTCCCTAAATGGAGCCATCGATACGGCGATTGGTAGCAATAGTTCAGAAAAGGATTATTTGATAATAATTCCTGAGAGTAAGACGACAGAAATCGTTTTGGTTAGAAATAGAGTTATTCAAAACGAGGCGTCGATCCCATTTGGAGGAGAGGTCTTGGCAAGAAATCTATTTGGAGATAAATCATTCAGTGTTCAGGAGTCAATTTCAAAAGCAAAACGATTTATTGATGGTGACCTAGATGTTTCTGATTTGGATAAGGTGGGCCAGGTTTTGGATAAATCAAAAGGGGATTTTTTGAATGATTTTCGAAATGTGTTGTGGAAGATGAATGATTCGACCTTAATACCAAGTGTTGTATTTGTTGTCGGGAGGAATATTGCATCACATTTTATCTTGGATTGGTTGAACAAGGAAACTTATTCCAGTGAGACATACACTATAGAAGGATTTAAAATTATTAATATTAGGGGAAGTGACTTGGTTAATTTTGGATTATCAAAGAACATGAAATCTAAAAAAAATATACCTTTATCTGTTGCTGTATCATTTAAAATAGTAGATAATATAAATGTATAAATAAAATGAGAAAATCAAAAAGTCAGTTTCAAGATATTATTCCGCAAGAAAAAAGGTCTATTAGAAATATTCCTTTATCGAATCATGCAGAAGTTGTGATAAAACCTGATCAAAGTATCAAAGGTAGATTTTCTGATGAAGAAATTTCGGTTGAGAAAGAACTTCCTTCAAAATTCAAAGAAATTTCATACAAGGACGACCTCGTTTTTACTGGTGGTAGGAGAGTTGGAGGTCTTTCCAAGCTAACTTTATGGATTATTACACTGGCTTGTGCTTCAGCATTATTTTTGTCCTTAACATATTTTTTCACCGCTGCTGTTGTAAAGGTTGATACAAAAGAATTAATTATTCCACTACCAGCATCAATGAATTTGTCTCTATCACCAAAAGAGGGTGAAATCGCTTACTCTACCGTTTCTTTTACGGATTCAGTCTCAGAATTAGTAGATGCAACTGGCGAAAAAGATGTTTTGTCTAAGGCGACTGGTAATATTATGGTCTACAATGCTTTTGATTCTAACAGTCAAAAATTTGTAGAGGGTACACGCTTTGAGACTCCGGGCGGATTAATTTATAAAACTTCAAAAGCTATAATAGTTCCAGGCAAAAAGACGGTTTCAGGTAAAGAAGTTCCTGGAAGTATTGAAGTGTCTGTTGTTGCGGAAAAAGCTGGACCAGAATATAACATTGAATTGACTGATTTTACCGTACCTGGACTAAAAAATGATTCAAGATTTAATAAATTTTATGCTAGATCTAAAACTAGTATGACTGGAGGTGAGTCTGGTAAGGTGGCAGAGGTTTCTGAAGTTGATATGACAAAAGTTGTAGGTGCTCTAAAAGAAAAACTCGAGACAAATCTAAAAGAAAAATTAGAAAAAGAATTACCTAAAAATCAGGTACTGTTGAAGGATTTGTCCGTATTAAATTTTAAAGTTTCTAGTCCCAAGTTAAAGGACGGTAAGGCATTGGTTGAGGTTGAGGGAAATATTAAGGCGTATGTTTTGGACAGTAATTCTTTAGCACGTTTTCTATTAAAAGATAGTGATACTCCAATAAAGGAGTCAGATAGTTTTGTTGTAGTCTTAGATGAGGTTGTCGTATCAGTTGATGATTTAACTAACATGTCATCGGTTAATTTTTCTGGACAAGCAAAGGTGTCATACGTATTTCCAATAGACGAATTTAAAATTAAAATAGCAGGAGTCAGTGAAGACTCAATACCAGTAATTTCAAAAGAATATAGTGCCATATCAGAAATATCCACAACCATAAAGCCTTTTTGGAAAAGTACTATTCCAAAAGATACTGACAGGATATTTATTGAAGAGATTTAAATTTACTAAAATATAGAATTACACATAAGAAATACACTATTGTCAATATTGAAGAGTAATTCAGTTATTATTCCCATATTGTCATTTGACTTTATAGTTACTTATAAGCTATAATGCTTTCTACCTGATGGAGAATAAAAAAAATGTTGAAGTGAAGATCGGTTACGTTGTTGAGGCACTGCCTAATACGATGTTTAAGATTGAGCTAGACAACAAAGAGGTGATCCTGGCTTATCTTTCGGGAAAGATGCGTCTCAACAGAATACGTGTCCTCATAGGGGACAAAGTAGAGATGGAGATGGATCCTTATGGAGGAAAGGCTAGGATAATCAGGAGAAATTAATAATATTAAGGAATAATGCACAAACTCTCGTTGACTTAGAGGGGATAGTGTATTATACTACTGTTTGTTTTAAATTTATGAGAGTTAAAGCTTCTGTGAAAAAAATTTGTGCAAAATGTATGGTCGTTCGAAGGAACGGTGCAATACGAATTGTGTGCAAGACTGCAAAGAAGCATAATCAAAGACAAGGATAAAATGAGACTACTCGGAATAACAATTAGTGATGATAAAAGACTAGAGATTGCCCTGACTGCTATTTACGGTATTGGAAGACCATTAGCTCAGAAAATTTTGAAGGAGGCTGGAACAGATTTTGGTAAAACAGCAAAAGATTTAAATACTGCAGAAGAAAATGAAATAAGAAAAATCGTTGAAAATTATAAACTCGAAGGAGAGCTCAAGAGAGATGTTTCTGCGAATATAAAAAGACTTAAAGATATTAAATGTTATAGAGGATCAAGACACACAAAGAGATTGCCAGCTCGGGGTCAAAGAACAAAGACAAATTCTAGAACTCTAAAAGGAGTTAAGAAGACGATGGGAAGTGGTAGAAAGAAAGCAGAAAAGAAATAGTCCAAATAATATTATAGCGTAACAAATTTATGGGAAAAAAAAGAATCGTATCAGAAGCAAATAAGGGTGAAGGTGATGGAAAGAAGTCATCTACTGCGCTTTCTAAAAAGAGAGCTGATGTTGGTATTTTGAATATTCAATCAACTTACAATAATACTAAGGTTGTTTTAACTGATGTGAAAGGAAATGTACTGGCATGGGGTTCATGTGGAAACATGGGATTCAGAGGTGCTAAAAAAGGTACTCCATTTGCAGCGGCAAAAGTAGGTGAGACTCTAGGAATGAAAGCACTTGCTATGGGTATGAGACAAATAGGTGTTGTAGTTAAGGGTGTTGGAGCGGGTCGCGAATCAGCGATTCGCGGTTTTATTTCTAAAGGTAATTTTGAAATCACTGGAATTAGAGATGTTACTCCAATTCCTCATAATGGGCCAAAACCACCTAAGCCGAGAAGAGTATAATGATTCAATCTTAAACTAAAACAATAACAAATTTACATAATATTTTATATGATAATCGGACCAAAATACAAATTAGCAAGACGACTCGGAGCACCAGTGTTTGAGAAGACTCAAACACAGAAGTTTAATCTTTCAAAGGAAAGAAAGACTACTAAGTTTTCTCGTCCAAAAAGTGCCTACGGTGCACAGTTGAATGAAAAGCAAAAAGCTCGTCTTACATATGGTATTTCTGAAAAACAGTTTAAGAATTATGTTAAGAAAATTCTTGCTAAAAAATCTAATGATCCTCAGGGTGATTTGTTTGAGGCACTGGAGAGGAGATTGGACAATGTTGTTTGTAGAGCAGGATTTGCAAGAACAAGACGAGAGGCAAGACAATTGGTCTCTCATGGTCATATTATAGTTAATGATAAAAAGGTTAATATTCCTTCATTTGTAGTAACAAAGGACGATGTTGTGCTTGTTAAAAAAGGAAGTGATAACAGGGGTGTACTTGCAACATTTGAAGAAAGATTTAAGGATGTAACTTTACCGTCTTGGTTTTCATACGATAAACAGATAAAGGGTGTAAAGATGATTGGGGTTCCTAAACATAACCAAGGAGAACTAATGTTCGATTTGGCATCAATTATTGAGTATTATCGAAGATAAAAGAGTCGATTTTTTATATATAAGCGAAATTATTCGTTAACTTTTTTAAATATATGGCAGACACAACAATATTATTACCATCTAAACCAAAGATAATTTCCGAAGAAGGAAATAGAGGATGTTACGAGATCGACGGTCTTTATCCTGGATACGGTCACACACTTGGTAACTCACTTCGTCGCGTGATCCTTTCATCACTTGAAGGTTCAGCAATAACTTCAATTAAAATTAAGGGTGTTGGACATGAATTTTCTGCAATAGAGGGTGTTAAAGATGATGTCATTATGATGATTCTTAACATGAAAAAACTTAGATTTAAACTACATACTAGTGAACCACAAACTGTAAAAATTTCTGTAAAAGGTGTAAAGGTTGTCACAGGTGCTGATGTTAAACTTCCTGCACAAGTAGAAATAATGAATAAAGATCAATACATCAACGAAACAACTGAGAAGGATTCTGAATTAGAGGTTGAAATGGTTGTTGAAAAAGGTCTAGGATATTTGCCAAAGGAAATGACTTCAAAGGATAGGGTTGATATCGGTACTATATCTATGGATGCAATTTTTTCACCTGCTAGAAGGGTTAATTATGAAGTAGAAAACATGCGTGTTGGTAACAGAACTGACTTCAACCGTTTAACTATAAACATTGAAACTGATGGAAGTATCACACCTCATGACGCTCTAGAAAAATCTATTCAAATAATGATTTCTCAACTAAAGTCAATTGTTGGATTTAAGGAAGAGGAAGTTATTGAACGACTTGAAGAGAAGGCAACTAGTGCTCCTGATAATTCAGTTGACAAAGATGCAATTGACGATATTCTGAAGACTCGAATTGAATCGTTGGACGTATCACAAAGAACTACTAATGCTTTAATCAATGCTAATATTAGAACTTTAGGAGGACTTGCTCGTAAAAAAGAAAAGGATCTTTTAGAAATAGAAGGTATCGGATCAAAAGGCATTAACGAAATAAGAAAAGTTTTGAAAGAGTACGATATTGAGCTAAAGTAATAATTAACATACACTGAGTAAATTCAGCAGTAAACTAACATGAGACATCACAATAAAGTAAAAAAATTCAATAGATCAAAGAGCGCGAGAGTAGGACTCATGAAGTCTTTGGCTGTCTCATTGTTCGATAAAGAGAAAATCACTACTACAGAGGCTAAGGCTAAGGCTCTCCGCCCTTATGCAGAAAAGCTCATCACTCATGCAAAGAAAAATACAGTGCAATCACTTCGGTTTATACATTCAAAAATTGGTGATAACATTGGTAGTAAAAATTTGATAAAAGAAATCGGTATTAGATTTAAAGATCAAAATGGTGGATACACAAGAATAATGAAAATGCCACGAAGAGCAAAGGATGCAAGTCCGATGGCCGTAATAGAATTGGTTAAATAATTTAAATAAAATATATGGAAACAATAGACGCTACAAACGAAAAGTTAGGAAGAATTGCATCAAAGGCAGCAAAGCTTCTTATTGGTAAGGATAAAACAGATTTTGTTAAGAACTCTATTGTTGGAAGTAAAGTTAAAATCATCAATGCTTCAAAAATGGCTATTCTAGAGAAGAAAATGAAGACTAAGACTCATTCTAGATATTCTGGGTATCCAGGAGGCCTAACAAAGGAAACTCTAGAAAAAACTGTGGAAAAAAAGGGTTATGGAGAAATAATCAAACAAGCAGTTTCTGGGATGCTTCCAAAAAATAAACTCAGAACAAAGTTTTTACTTAATCTAGAAGTTACTGAGTAATTATACAAATTAAAATTATGGCAACAAAAGAAACAAACAGATATATTGAGGCAGTGGGACGTAGGAAAACATCTATCGCTCGTGTTCGAATCACCCCAGATTCAAAGGCTTCATTTTTAATAAATGATTTACCTGTAGCTGAATTCATTAAGGTAAAGGAATTACAGCAAATTGCAGTAGAACCGTTAGAACAAGAGGGAGTAGATTCTAAATTTAAGATTACAGTACTTGTAAGAGGTGGTGGTATTGCTTCACAAGCTGATGCTATCAGACTTGGAGTTGCACGTGCACTCATTGACTACAAAATAGAATTGAGAGGAACTATGAAAAAGGCAGGATTCCTAAAGAGAGATCCAAGAGTTAAAGAAAGACGAAAGTTCGGTTTGAAGAAAGCCCGAAAGGCACCTCAGTGGAGTAAACGATAAAATAAAATCACCCTCGGAAGAGGGTGATTTTATTTTTGGCAGGAGCATATTTTCTAATTAATACCCACTCTTGTAGGGGTCCAACCCCTACAAGAACTACTCAAACAAATTTTTGTTTTCTTTGTAATCTTTTTCTGATCTCAGTTTCCTAATTACAGAAATAGTTTCTTTGGCGAATTTTTGAATTTTATTTGTATTGCTAAAAATATTAAAAATAAAATTCATTTGAGTATTAGGTATTAAATATGAGATTCTAGACGTATACTCACCAAAAGATGATGCAATCAAATGATTTTTATCATTTGGAATATTATGAATAGAAGAGTTAAATGTTACATAACAAAATATATTTTTAAAATATTCGTCCGTTTTTACATGTTTGTATTTATACTTACCTTGAAATAGTGCACCGGTTCTGTCATTCTCCTCATTAAAATAACTAGTATATCCGCCTTGCAATCTTTTCATAAACTCACTAATTCCACCATCAGTAATTTGTTTTACCAAAAAATGAAAATGATTCGGTAGTAGGGAATACGCAACTATTTCTACAAGTGGTTCTTGTAGGGGTCCAACCCCTACAGAATAATCAATATCATCTTTTTTACGAATTAAACTTAATGTTGGTTTTATGGTATTAAATATATACATGCTTTCTATAAACCTTTCTATGTCCTCCTCTTTATTAAAAATAGGCCTCTTATCAGTGCCTCGATTGTAAATGTGGGAATATTCACCGATTGCTAATTTTTCTCTTTTTGATGGCATATGTTAATTGTATCACACATGTAGGGGTTGGACCCCTACAAAGGTAAAGGTATGCTATAATTGACACCCAAATTAAAATAAATAAAATATAATAACTATGAATGACGATACTCAAAAAGATGATGTAATAATCGAGGAAACCTCAGAAGCAAAAGTGGCAGATAGTCACGATGATATTGAATTTGCTGATGATAATTTGGCTGATACAGTTAAGAAATTGAAGGAAAAAATTAAAGTTCTTGAAGCGGAGAAGCTAGAATATTTGACTGGATGGCAGAGGACAAAGGCGGATTATGTAAATGCAAAGAAAGAGGATGAAAAGAATCGAGGAGAACTCATGAAATATGCGAATATGAATTTTGTTGAGGAACTTTTACCGGCCCTTGATGCATTTGATATGGCTATGGCTAACAAGGAAGCGTGGGAGAAGGTGGACAAAAACTGGCGAGCAGGTATTGAATATATTTATGGACAAATTATTGCGACGCTGGAAAAATTTGGAGTGAGTCAAGAGAATCCTTTGGGACAAAAAGTTGATCCACTTAAACATAATCCAATGGGTACGGTATCTACAGAGGATAAAAGTAAAGAAGGGATTGTGGCTGAGGTGATTCAAAAAGGATATATTATGAATGGCAAAGAAATTAGGCCAGCGGGGGTGAAAGTTTTTGAATAGTCTAACAATGTTTTAAGGCGGTTCGACTTTTGTCGAACCGCCTTTTTAAAACCTCCTCTCTTGAAATGTTTACCTATTAGTAGTAACCGTCGTTTCCCAACATGTCGTTTCGTTCAAAACAGATGGACGGGCCAAGATGCTCAAGTTGCTTCGCTTCATCACCGGAGAAATTCCCGGAGTCGTAGCCAAGTTTATTTGCTATCTCGTCATTAAAACTAACAGCGCTTCCTTTTGAAGAGAAGTGACCGCCAGCAATAACCCGTTCATCCATTTCCCATTGAACCTCAGAATCACCAAATACATAGTCTGCGAGGACTGAGCGGTTGGCGTTTGAGAGGATCTGTATCGCAACATGAAGGGGAAGTGGATTCCCCGTAGGTTCGCTTATCATAGTTTCCTTTCTGCTTGTGAGGCAGATTGGATCCTACTTAAAGCTCTTAATTCTAAGTATTATTTGGACTTGCTCTGCCCTTTGGGTTTGTGTTTAATAGTGGAACAAAGAGCTAATTTAACAATATCACAAATATGGTAAATGTCAATACTATTCAAATAATAATTTTGTTATAATTCATAAATGTTAACAACCGCACGCAAACAAATCATAGAGAAAGTTATCGCCAATGCAGAAGGGGTGCTATTTCGTGTTTGGTTTGCTGTGTCTAGTGAGAATGGTAAGGTTGTTGCGACTCCTATAAAGGCGGTCAGAATCGGTAACGTTGAGGACAGTGAGATAAAGATTGCACTTCCGTGTGTCAAAACTAAGGATATCTGTAACTTCGCTCCTGTTAAATCTTTTGTAAATAAAATAGTTTCTCCATACTCGTCTCTTATTTTTGTAAGTGGATCTAAACCTAGAGCACCTACGCTTTGCTAAAGTAATCAAGTAACAAGTATTCAAGTTTCAAGTGAAATTCGGATGCTGTTATTTTTGTATGTTATAAAATTATTTATTATTTACTATTCACTAATTAATTAAAAAAACTATGGGAAAAATAATTGGAATCGATCTTGGAACTACTAACTCTGCCGTGGCAATCATGGAAGCTGGTAGTCCAAAAGTATTAGAAAACGCAGAAGGTGCTCGTACGACTCCTTCTATTGTTGCAGAATCAAAGACAGGTGAAAGACTTGCTGGACTTCTCGCAAAACGACAAGGTGTAACAAATCCTAAGAACACTATTTATCAAATCAAGAGATTCATCGGGCACACATTTGATGAAGAGGGGGTTCAGAAGGATAAAGCATCTGTACCATTTGAAGTTATGAAATCTGCGAACGGGGGCATTGAAGTAAAGATGGGTGCAAAGAATTATAGGCCAGAAGAAATTTCTGCTCAATTCCTTCAAAAACTAAAGGCGGATGCAGAAGCACGTCTTGGTGAAAAAATTACAGAAGCTGTGATTACAGTTCCTGCATATTTTAACGATGCTCAGAGACAAGCAACAAAAGATGCGGGTAAAATTGCAGGACTTGATGTAAAGCGAATAATTAATGAACCAACAGCAGCAGCTCTAGCTTACGGATTTAACAAAAAGAAAGATGAAAAGATTGTGGTGTTTGACTTCGGAGGAGGAACATTTGATATTTCTGTTCTTGAAGTTGGAGATGATGTTGTGGAAGTGAAATCTACTGACGGAGATGCTCACCTCGGAGGTAAAGATATTGACCAAAAAATAATTGGTTATATTGCAGATGAATTCAAAAAGGAAAGCGGAGTAGACGTCCGTAATGATGCTCTAGCCTTACAGAGATTGGATGAAGCAGCAGAAAAAGCAAAAATAGAACTTTCAACTTCTGTTCAAACAGAAATAAATATTCCATTTATTACATCTGATGCATCAGGTCCTCGTCACTTAATATTGACTATGACTCGTGCCAAATTAGAAGAATTAACACAGGAATTCATTGATCGTGCTATTACCATTACAAAGCGTGCGATGGAAGCATCCCCATTCAAGATTCCTGATATCAACGAAGTTATTCTTGTTGGAGGACAGACTAGAATGCCGGCAATGCAGAAGGCGGTAAAAGAATTGTTCAACAAAGAGCCAAACATTACTGTGAACCCTGATGAAGTTGTAGCACTCGGTGCAGCGATTCAAGGAGGAATTCTGGCAGGAGATGTTAAGGATGTTTTGCTACTTGATGTTATTCCACTTTCACTTGGTATTGAAACAATGGGTAGTGTGGCGACAAAACTTGTAGAAAAAAATACGACTATTCCTACATCTCGCTCACAAGTCTTCTCAACAGCTGCGGATAATCAGACATCCGTTGAGATCCATATTGTTCAAGGTGAGCGAGCAATGGCTAAAGATAACAAATCTCTCGGAAGATTTATTCTAGATGGTATTCCGCCAGCACCTCGTGGTATTCCGCAGGTAGAAGTAACATTTGATGTAGATGCAAACGGAATATTAAATGTAAAGGCAAAGGATAAAACTTCTGGTAAGGAACAGTCAATCAGAATCGAAGCATCGTCCGGTCTTTCAAAAGAAGAAATTGAAAAGATGCAGAAGGATGCAGAACTACATGCAGATGAAGATAAAAAGAATAAGGAAATGGTAGAAGTGAAAAACGTAGCAGAGCAGACTATCTACACTGCAGAAAAAGCTTTGAAGGATAATGGAGATAAGATATCTGCAGAGCTAAAAACAAGTGTGGAGGCAAAAATTGCTGAAGCAAAAACTGCTAAGGATGGAGACAATATGGAGGCTCTGAAGAGTGCTACAGAAGCGCTTGGATCAGAGATTTCAAAGATTGGAGAAGAGATGGCTAAGGCTGGGGCAAGTGCTGACGCTGGTGCAGGTGAAGCTTCAAAGCAGGAAACTCCTCCAGCTCAAGATGCTGAAGTAAAACCAGAAGAGGAGAAAAAATAATAGTCTAGGTAGGTTGAGGATGCTCGATTTTTCCTGCAGGAAAAATCGAGCATCCAAACCTGTAAAGGATTTATTTTAAATTAAACAAAACAAAATGAAAAAAGATTACTACGAAATTTTGGGAGTAGATAAAAGTGCGTCACAAGATGAGATAAAAAAAGCGTTTCGTAAGGTGGCACACAAATATCATCCAGACAAAGGCACTGGTAATGAGGCCAAGTTCAAAGAAGCAAGTGAAGCTTATAGCATTTTGTCTGATGATGCCAAAAGACAACAATACGATACTTTCGGAAGCGCGGGGCCAAATCAAGGGGGTGGTGGAGGATTTAATCCGGGAGATTTTGACTTCAGTGGATTTGCTCAAGGTGGCGCTAACGGATTTGATTTCGGTGATATATTCGGAGATATTTTTGGTGGAGGTGGCAGGCGCCAGCAACAAAAGAGAGGGCGAGATATTTCTATAGATATAGAGCTTGATTTTAAAGATGCTGTGTTTGGAACCACTCGTAAAGTTTTGGTAGGTAAAGCAACCGTTTGTTCTCATTGTAGTGGTACTGGCGCAG
>CAZOAK010000002.1:63019-76984 GCA_964577785.1 uncultured Candidatus Saccharibacteria bacterium
AGAAAAGGGTACAGAGACAGTAACTTGTGCTAAATGTAATGGTAAGGGTCAAATCAAGGAGGCTCGGAATACTTTCTTTGGTCAATTTATGACAGAAAGTGTTTGCGGTGATTGTAAAGGTCAAGGATGGGTGCCAAAAGTTAAATGCTCTATTTGTCGCGGTGCTGGAATCACTCACAAACAAGAAGAGATACACATTGAAGTTCCGGCAGGTATTGAGAATGGCGAAATGATTAGATTCCCAGGTAAGGGCGAAGCTGTGAGTGGTGGTGCTACGGGAGACTTGTATGTTAAAGTCCGAGTTAGAAAACATCCTGTATTTAGAAAAGAAGGAAATAATCTTTTGGCTGATATTGAAATCAAATTAACTGACGCACTACTTGGAGGAGATTATAGTTTGGAAACATTAGATGGTAAATTGATTGTGAAAATTCCAGAAGGAATTCAATCAGGAGAAGTTCTCCGAATTAGAAGCAAAGGTGTCCCATATGCTAAACATGGAGCTCGAGGAGATATCTATCTAACAATTAAAATCCACATTCCAAAGAAGCTTTCTAAAGAGGTGAGAAAGGTCATTGAGGGGTTGAAAAAAGAAGGTATCTAGAAATTATTTAATTCACTTGTTGACTACAAGGTTTTAATTATTCAATAGTCATATAGCACCGAGGAAGGGTCTCGGTGCTGATCGGTTTCTGCTTTTCACAAATACTATTTTGTTTTTTAACTAATAGTTAAATGAACAAGCAAAAAATTCGCCAGTCAATATTGCAAAAGTTCATCTTGATTGAGACAATGACACATTACAAATTAGCAAATTAAAAAATAAATGATTGATCCGAGCCAAAAAAATCTTCTACATTTTATTAGTCATGAGGTTAAAGCCTGTTTGACCAAGAATCAAGCTGTCTTTGCGGCAATTATAGAAGGAGATTATGGTCCGGTATCGGATGAGATTAAAAATTTGGCAGAGCATGCACTGGATGACACCAGAAAAGGTGTAACTAGTCTCACGAATATATTACATGCCTCTAATCTTAAAAATGGGGTAGTCAAATATAGATTTGAACCTTTTGACCTTAAAGGATCTATTACTTATCTTGTTGAGAAACATAAAAAATCTTTACGTTCTCGTAAGCATAATTTTAAGCTAGATATGGAAGATGGAGAATACACTGTAGTAGGTGACGAAATACGCATCAGAGATCATGTCATAAAAAATCTTTTTGATAATGCCATAAGGTACACAAAGCAAGGTGAGATAGTGGTCTCGCTTCAAATGAAATTAAAAAAAGTGATGATTACAGTTAAGGATTTTGGTGTTGGTTTATCTGAGGAAGACAAGAAAAATCTGTTTACAGAGGGAGGACAGGGAAGAAATTCGCCAAGAATAAATGCTAATTCTACAGGATATGGCCTTTTTATTGCAAAGCAAATAGTCGATGCTCATGATGGAAAAATTTGGGCAGAATCAGAGGGTGAAGGAAAGGGTTCTGAATTCTTTGTGGAGCTACCAAATAAATTGTAATTCAGTTGTGGTGTTATAATTTTTTAATAATTTCCTTTATCTGTTCTGGTCTCAAATCGATTTCATTTAGTTGGGATTTTGATACCCATTCAAAATCTAAATGATCTTCTTGTGATATTGCATCAAATTTACTATCTGGTTGATTTGTGTAAACGTAACACACCTCATGATTATCTCCGTTCTTATTTATCCAAGAGTTCTCAAATTCAGAAATAAATTTTAATTCTGAAAGAGGGATATCAATATTTAATTCTTCCTTTATTTCTCTAATGAGTGCTTGCTCTGGACTTTCATCATTTTCAATATGCCCACCATGCAAAAAATAGTAGCTATCTGCTTTTGATTTTGCAAGTAGGATTTGATCTTCAAACAAACAGATTAGTCTCGATATTCTATGTTCTATCTTCATAGGACTAATTATACAACATACTTGCAAATCGGTACAGATATGATATAATACTATTAGTTAATCAAAATCCTCAGGGTCTCAAAAGCGTAATCTTTTGGGGTTGGGCCTTGAATAGATCGAAAGATCAGGATGATTTCTGCAATGAAGACAACTTCGGCGTGGAAATTCGGGTACTCCCGTTATAGAGTAAACCAGTGTTGGCGTCATTGACGCAGAAAGCTGGAAAGGGAAACAAGACGCCCTGAAGGCGTTTTTTTTGTTTCCAAACTAGGGTGGCACCATGGGAGTCTTAGACTTCTCGTCCCTTTTCGCGATTTGTCGTGGAGAGAGACGAGGAGTTTTTCTTTTGCCAAATCAAAAATGTTCTTTGAAAACGAGAAAGAAAACCAAACCAAACCAAGCGCAACTATAATCAATATGAAAACTAAATTCGCACACTTCAAATCCAATCGTCAAAATGCTATCAATGCCAATCGCAAAGTCGTCACACACATCCGCACCATTAAAGCTAAAAAACTACTGGACCCACTTCTGGTATACAATGCTGTGCTACTTAAAACGAAGTTGCCTGCATGTTTGCTTGAAAGTGCCGTCCATACAGGTTCAAGGGGACGCTACTCCTACATCTGTCTTAAAGGTAGTCCGTTTGCAGTAATGCAGGAAATCGAAGGAGGGAGCTTGTCCTCGATAAAGGATAAGTTTAGTGCAGAGTGTCCAATGCCCCACAAAGATTTACCGTTTATCGGTGGAGCGGTGGGATACATTGGACATGATGCAATCAACTCCATCGAGACAACTGTTAAAGCAAATAGAGTTGATCCATTCGGTCTGCCCGTCATTGCTTTGTATTTTTATTCATCTGTCATTGTTTTTGACCATGAAAAAAATGTACTGCACTACATTTCAAATGTAGAAACGGCACTAAGCGAAGAGGAGGGGTTTAAAAAAGCGTGCTGTGAAATCGAAGAGATGGAGCAGTATGTTAATGAATCGGTAAATACCGTAATCCCAATTGACAAGGTGTCCGTCAAGGATGTCGAGTCAAATCTCTCGCAAGCCGAATATGAGGAAATGGTTGTAAAAGCAAAAGAGCATATCCCGAAGGGTGATGTGTTCCAGGTGGTGCTTTCCAGACGACTTTCTGTTCCTTTCGAAGGGAGTGGAGTGTCGTTCTACCAAGCACTGTGGATCAGTAATCCGTCGCGATACCTTTTCCATATGCGTCTTGATGAGAGTTGCAGAAATGCAGTTCTCGCTGGGGCGTCTCCGGAAATAATGTCAGATATTCAGAAACGTAAAATGATCATCCGGCCTTTGGCAGGTACGAAGAAAAGAGGAACAACTCCAGAAGAAGATAGGCAAATTGAAGAAGGGATGCTTTGTGATGAGAAAGAGACCGCCGAACATCGTATGCTCGTTGATCTCGCTCGTAACGACATTGCCAGATTCTGTGAAGCTAAATCAATCAAAGTCACAAGGTTAATGAAGGCAGAATACTTCAGATACCTAATGCACATCGGCTCGGAGGTAGTAGGCAAGCTCCGTAAGGGAGTACATCCACTTGATGCTTGCGTCGGCTCATTGCCGGCAGGTACGTTATCAGGTGCACCAAAAGTGCGAGCACTTCAAATCATATCAGAGTTCGAGCCATCAAGGCGCGGACCGTATGGTGGAGCTCTCGGGTGGTTTACAGATAAGTCTCTCGACACTTGCATCTTTATTCGTAGTGCTCTACTTCTTGAAGGAAAGCTCTATTGGCAAACAGGTGCTGGAATTGTCGCGGACTCAATCCCTAAGGATGAATACATTGAGACGGAAAACAAAGCGAAAGGAATAATGAACGCACTAAAACAGATAGATCAAGACCATGAAGAATAATAAATATAAAGTTCTCGTGCTCGATAACTTCGATTCCTTCACTTACAATCTCGTCGCCTATTTGCGAAAGCTGGGTGTTGTGGTTGTGGTGTTGCGAACTGATTCGAGCATTGAGCAGGTCATGAGAGAAAATCCAACGCACATAGTGCTCTCACCCGGTCCGGGGCATCCGAGGGAGGTTATCCTCTTTCAGGAAGTTCTTCAAACGTTCAAGGAAAATATACCGATTCTCGGTGTGTGCCTTGGACTTCAAGCGATCGGAATCTACTTTGGAGCAAGGGTGGAAAAGTGCAGTCAAATGATGCACGGCAAAACTTCTCCAATCATTCATAACAGTATGGGTGTATTTGAAGGAATAAGCCAAAACCCTCTCAAGGTGTGCAGGTATCACTCGCTAGGAATTGTGAGCGAAAGTATTCCGAAGGGTGTGCTTCTAGAAACTGCATGGGCTGAAGACGGCACGATTATGGGAATTGAAAGTTGTGAGCATCCAAATGTGGTCGGGGTGCAGTTCCATCCCGAGTCATACTTCACAGATTGTGGCTTGCAAATGCTTCGGAATTTTCTTTCTCTGTCGTGTTAGGTACGAGACGCATCAGAAATGGTGCGTCTCTTTTTTACTATGTTATAATTCCAAAATGAAAAATAACATTGAAGTCGAGATCAGGGGTCCTATTTCAAAAGATGAATACGATATACTGAATCAATTTTTACTAAAAGAAGGTATATTTAAAGAAAAAAGAGAAAGAGTATTTATTGATTACTCTCCAGAAATAGAGAATAGAACTAAGGATATTAGGATTAGGGAGACGAATGGTATTCCAGAGATCATTCTAAAACTTGGCTCATGGGGAGGCTCAGAAAGTAGAGAGGAAATATCTGTAAAGACAGAATCAGGTAAGTTTGAGGCTCTTGTCAAAACATTCGGAGAGCTTGGTTTTGAGAAAGGAATTCTATGTGTGAGAAATAGTGTTGCGTATGATTACAAAGGAATTGAATTCGCACTTGTAGAGGTACCAAATCATAGTTATTATTTCGAAGCAGAAATTCTCACAGTTCCAGAAAAATCTGTAGAGGCGGAGGCAGAGATTAAAAAGGTATGTGAAGGGTTGAGGCTAAAGGTTTTTTCTCGCGAAGATTTTTTCAAATATGTTGAAACTTTGAATAAAGAAGCAAATAAAACCTTTGAGTACAAAGATTTTCAAAAAGGATATTTTGACGAAAAGAGGTATTTAATTTCCTAAAAGCTAATAGCTGACAGCTTAATTTCCTGTGGTATAATCACACAATGACTTGGTTTATTGTAGCTCTGGGAGCGCCGTTTGTTTGGAGTCTGGTTAATCACTGCGACAAGATTATTCTGTCTAGGTATTTTAAGGGTGGGGGATCAGGTGGGCTTATGATTTTTGTGGGAGTTGTTTCTATACCCTTGGCAATTTTTATTGGGATTACTAATCCTGAGGTTTTTCTTGCAAGTAGCACTGATATTTTTTACTTAATTGTTTCTGGTCTCCTTTATAATGTTACTGTGTTTTTATATTTGAAGGCTCTTGAGGAAGAAGATGCGTCTTATATTGTTCCATTTTGGCAACTTATGCCTGTATTTGGATACATCTTTGGCGTCTTGGTGTTGGGTGAATATTTAGCTAGGGACAGTATTATTGGCGGCTTAATAGTCATTGCCGGAGCAATTGTGCTTGCTATTGAATTTGAGAAAGGGAAAAATCTTTCGTTTAGAACAAAAGCTGTGATGCTGATGGTTTTTTCCAGTATGTTTGGAGCAATGTCTGATGTCTTATTCAAAAAAACCGGAATAGAGGACTTGCCATTTTGGGTCTTAATGTTTTGGAATCAGATAGGAATGGCAATATTTGCAATTGGTTTTTTTGCAGATACAAAATTTCGTAATGAATTCAAGGATGTGATAAAGCAAAACAGCGGTAAGGTGCTTTCATTAAACATATTTGAGCAGATAGCAGAGGTTGTTGGAATAATTATAAATAATTTTGCTATACTCCTTGCCCCAATTGCCCTTGTTATACTTGTCACTAATACCGCTCAGCCATTGTTCGTATTCATAGAAGGAATATTACTTACTATATTCTTCCCAAAATTAATTAAGGAGAATATAACTGGTAAACATTTAGCTCAAAAATTTTTAGCAATTATTATTATGGGTATTGGTCTGTATTTGATTACCAAATAATTTGATATAATGTTTGTATGAAAGCATTTAATAGCAAAGTGATAAATATACTTTTTCTCTCCGGATTTTTTGTGGTTATTGTTGGTTCCTTTGCTCGGTATTATTATCTCAAAGAATTTCCTATAAATATTGAGGTGCCTTGCGATCCTATTTCTGAACTTTGTTTCTATAGGGACTGTGAGTTAGAGGATGAGTGCCCTCCAAATGGTTTGAGTACCTATAGGCAATTTGAACTCTCTGGGCGTACTTTTGCGACTTGTAGTGAGATAGATGGGTGTGAAGTTCTGTGCAAAACTACTAGTGAATGTATCGAAACTGTTTGTGGTGACGGAGAGGAGGATGTTTGTACTGAAATTGAGGTGGTGGAGCCTGAGGAAATAATAACTGAAACGGCAACAACTACAGAAGAGGAATTGTCAGAATAATTAACTTGATTTGTATGGATCCAAAAACTCACATAATGAAATTACAAGCCTACTCTTTCGACAAAATAAGAGATAGAGAAAAGATAATTGAAGTCCGACTCTATGACGAAAAGCGAAGAGAGATTAAGCTCGGTGACGGTATAGAATTTAAAAGAGAACCAGAACAGACAGAAACAGTCGTCACAGAAGTTATTGGTCTACTGCAGTATAAATCTTTTGAGGGTTTGGTAGAAGATTTCCCTGCAAGTAATTTTGGATATACATCAACAGAAGATTTACTAAGTGCAATATACATTTTCTATAAAAAAGAGGATGCGGAAAAATTCGGTGTGCTAGGTATTAGAATAAAACTAGTTAAATAAAATAAAAGTGGAGGTAATTTTATATGAAAAACATTTGGATTAGTGGTTCGATAAATTCCGGTAAGAGTACGGTGGCAAAAATTTTGGCTAAAAAGATGAAGCTAGCCTTGATTGAGCTTGATGTTTTTTCTGATTTTCTACCAAACATGCCTCTAGAAGATAAAATAACAATAAATCTTAATTTAGCAATTGAAGCGGTTAAGATATACAACAAAAATGGGATTGAAACTCTATGTGTATATCCTTTATCACAAGTAAATTTTGATTATATAAAAAGGAAAATAAAGAATTTAAATGTGTACACCCTTGATCTTCCATTGGATTTAGTTTTGAAAAATAGAGGTCAGAGAGTGTTGAATAAAAAGGAAAAGGATAGAATCAGGCATCATTATTCCAAAGGGATTAACGATCCAAAATTTGGGGTTGTTATTGATACTGATAATTTATCACCAAATCAGGTAGTTTCCTTAATAATTAAATAAATTATGAATAAATTATATGATTTTCTAAAAAATAAAGAAGTCATTGATGAATTTCCAAAAGGTGGAAGTGTTATTGATATTGGTTCTGGAGATGGGAGAGAGGGAGATGTGTTTAAGGAGAACGGGTTTGAAGTGACTTCTATATAATATAAAAGATGGTGTGGATTCAACGGAGTGTTTTTAGTGAGTAAGTAAATTTTTTAGACTTTTATTTTAAATACTGTGCTGTATTGCCCTTTAAAATTTTAACGACCCTAGCAACATATATAGAACATATTATAATTGACATTCCTTACTTTATGTTATACTCTTGGAGAAGTAAAGGAGATCGCAATGGGAAAAACATTCAAAGATAATCATAAAGGAGAAGTGTTAGGTTCTTTAGGTCTTGCTAGAAGGCTGGAAAAAGCTAAGCAATGCAAGCGCGATTTTCGATGCTGCAACTGCGGTGATTTGATTCCAGGTAACGCTCTTGGAAGTGGGCATAGAAACCATTGTCCTTATTGTTTGTTCAGTAAGCATGTTGACGGCAGAGTTGGAGATCGGACTGGTTCAAGTTGTAACGGAAAAATGAAACCGGATGCAATAAGGGTCAGCGAGAATGGGGATATTCAAATACTCCATGTCTGTACAAGATGTCGAAAGCATTCTTGGAATAGGATTTCTGGTGATGATGATTTCAGTCGCTTATTGAAACTTTCAGAAGGTGATGAAGAATTGATAGCCCTGATTACAGAAGGGTACTTCGGCAAAGCCTATCTAGAGGGAAATCTCTTACTCTAGAGATTTCCCTTATTTTTATATAATTAAAATATCATGCATATGAATAAAATTTTGGCTATAGTGGCACATCCTGATGATGAAATTATAGGTGTGGGAGGCACCCTTTTAAAACATAAAAAAAATGGGGATTTGGTATACGTTCTTATATTAGGTGATGGTAAATCATCTCGTAATACAAAATATGAACTAAATACAGATGTTGAAAAAAATTCATTTTCTGAAACAACTGCGGCGCTAAAGATTCTGAAGGTTAATAAATATTTTAGATTAAGCCTGCCAGACAATAGGTTCGACTCAATTATTCTACTTGATTTGGTAAAAGAAATAAAAAAAATTGTTGAAGAGGTGAAGCCAGATGTGGTCTACACTCATCATTTTGGGGACTTAAATATCGATCATCAAAAAACTAGTGAGGCGGTTACAATAGTGTGCAGACCGATAGAGAATAAGGTAAAGGCAATTTATATGTTTGAAACTTTATCAAGTACTGAGATGGCGGGATTTAAGCTAATAAGTGCTTTTTTACCAAACATGTTTGTAGATATATCTAAAGAATTGGTGACAAAACTAAACGCGATGTCAAAATATAAAAGTGAATTACGGAATTTTCCGCACCCAAGATCACTAGAGACTATTGAATATAATGCTAGGGTTTGGGGAAGTAAAGTGAATTTAAAGGCGGCAGAGGCGTTTTATATATTTAGGGAAATAAAATGATAAAGTTCTTGTGTCCATTTTTGGTGACAGATTTAAAACAAATTCCAATAAATTTGGTTGCCAAATATGATCTTGGTTTTGAAGGGGTAATTTTTGATGGAATTGAACTTGAAAAAAAATTCAATAGTATCAAAAAAAATTTAATACAATTGCAAAAAAAATTTCCAAATAAACTAATTAGTCTCCATTATCCAACGGACAATGCAAATTATGTTAAAGGGGGTAAAGAACTGAGCAAGCTTTTTAAGTTTATAGAAATGGCTCAAGAATTGGGAATAGAGAAAATTATTCTTCATTCAAATTATTTTCTTAAATCAGGAGTGTTTGATCAGTCGCTAATGAAATTGCACAGATTAAGATATATTAGTATTTTTAAAAAAATAGAGAAAATTCTCAATGGATCTGGAACTAAGGTGTGCATTGAGAACATGCCTATTATTGGAAATAAAGGGGACGATTTTGATTCAATTTTTGTATTCCCAGAGGATTTTGCTTTGATTAAAAAGTTTAAAAATATAAAAATTAATTGGGACTTTGGTCATTGGGCAATTACTTATAAGCTTCTATTGGATATTAAGCGTTTTTCAACACGCACAGCACTTCTGAATATTAATTTCTCTGAATATTTAAGGAATGAAAAAAATATTATTCATTTCCATTTAAGTTCTTTTTCGGGAAATACGTTTATAAATTGTAACTCATTTTGCAAAGAAGGTGTACCTCCTGCTGTTGGAGATATTGATGAATTACATTTTATAAAAGCTTTAGAGAGAATTCAAAAAAAGGATAACGTAATTCACATATCTTTAGAAATTAATGAAAAAGATTATTATAAAAGGCTGAAATTGAAGGAAACCCTTATTTGGTTACGCAGATATAAATTTATTTGACCAAATATTCGTAATAAGTGACTTTTTCTGTTCCCCATTTTTGTTTTGACTTTAAAATTTCTTTATTATTAGAAGATGCGAAATCCAAATACCTGATAGATTTTTCTCTCAGAAGATTTATTGCATTATTGGTAATTAAATAATTTACGGAACTTTTTCTTCCATCATGACTAGTGGCGTTCCACCAATAAAACGCATACTCTTTAGTGCACAAATAGACACTACCTCCTAAAAGCTTACCATCCCTAAATGCTCCAAGAATAAAGCATTCTGGTAAATTTACAATTTCATAGAATAAATTTATGGGTGTAATATAGTCACCATTAACTCTATCTACAGTTTCCAAATAAATTTCATAAAAATTACTTATATCTACCTTTGTAAGTATTCGAGTATGAACATTTGATTTTGTGGCTTTGTTAATTTCATATCGTAAATTTTTGGTTAGATTGAGATGCTGACTCATGTCTAGTATTTGAGTCTCACGAGCAACAAATCTGCTTGGCTTTATGAGTTTTATTTCAGGAAATAATTTCATCCTGACCACTTTCTTACCTTCTTTTCTTTCTATTGAATCAATTAATTTAAGAAGTTTTTCCTCATTCAGATTATTCATATCTGGATTGAAATAACCTAGGTAATTTAAGTACAAATATTTTCCATCTGTTAAGAGGTTAAAATTCAACACTTCACCGCTAATCGTAATGTTCGAAACAATTTTTTTAAAGCCAAAAACCTTTTGAAGTGTTGCAATCCAATCGTTTCGGTCAAAAAAATTTCTTATAATATTATTACAAATAACTTGACTGAGATGGTTAATTTTTTTAGTGGATAGAAACCTAAATGGCACCTGAAGCAAGTTTTCCCAATTATTTACTTTTTGTAAGACTAAATATTTTGAGAAATTTTCATATTCATATAGTGGGACATAATTCCAAAGAGTCTGGAATTCTTCTTTTGAAATCAGTATTGCGAGTTTGTTCCTCTCTATATTTTTTAAATTTAGTACAGCAAATAATGGTGTACTATTTGTGCTAGGTTTGAATAATACATTATTTGTTATTAATGATTTAAGCAGTGCAAAATTATTTGTTTCATGTTTTTTATAAAACTTTAATAGCCAAAATCTAAATAGTACACTCAATTTTACAACTTGGTGCATAGTTCTCATGTTTATTAGGGTAACTGGTTTACTATTAATGTTCTTGTAATTACTAAATTCATAGGTTAAAATATTGAATAGTAAAAAAACCTTCAAGAGATTGAACCTGTAGCAAAGGAAAGTGAACCAATATTTGAATCGAGATATAATAATACCTAAGATTTCTTTATCCGGGATACTGCCTTCAGTAGATTCATTGTTTTTATTTCCATTTGAAACAAAGGCTCCGCCACCTATTGCCCCTAGATATTTTTCAGGACCAAAGCTTAGTATTGATATGGCTGATTTTCTTATAACATTTTTTGTTGCCTCATCATAAAGATTTGCTTGTGCTAAATCGTTTATAATCACTAGATTTAATTTTTTGGATAATTCAGTATATGTATCGTAGTCATCCAAAATTCCGTACGTATTTGTGAGTAATATAACTTTCGTTTTTTTTGATACATACTTCATAAGTGTTTTTCTATTTTCCGATTCTGAGTTATCAGTCGCCATAAACACTGGTACTAGGTCAGCGGATATTATTACTTGGCAAACTACTTCACAAGTATTCGGACTTACAATTACTTCGTCCCCAGCATTTAAATTCAGTGACTTAAGAGCAAATAAAAGTGAGGATCTTCCATCCGCAAACATTTTGATGAATCGATCCTTGCCAACAATTTCTCTGAGCTTATTATCAAGTTTTTTATCCGATAGTTGATTAAAAATTTTAAAAAATTTGAGGAATAATACATATCCAATAAAAAATACAAAATCCACAACAAAAGGTGTTATAAGATAGAATTGTTGAATTCTACCTGGATAAATAGGAGCATATTTTAGACTATCCTTGTTCATTTAACACTTTCATTAATCCTTCATTTAGGTCAATGCTTGGTTTAAATCCGAGTAGTTTCTTCGCCTTCTCAATAGACGGTACTCGACGATCAGAATCATATCGATCCATATTCTCTTTTTTTACAAATAATATTTTTGAACTTGCCTGGGGAATCATTGATAAAATTAAATTAGCAAGCATTATTATTGAGACCTCGTCATTATTACCAATGTTAAATATTTCATACTTTGTTTCATTATATTGCATGGCTTTTATAAGACCTTGTACGGCGTCATCAACAAAAGTAAAAGACCTTGTTTGTGTTCCGTCTCCATTTATTGAAATATCCTGATTTGCCAGTATCATGCTAATGAATTTCGGTACAACAAATTCCGCCCTTTGATTTGGGCCATAGACATTAAAAAATCTTACAATTGAAACCATTGTATTATCATTTTCAGATTTATTTTTTAAATATTTTTCAATTTCGATTTTGTACTTTGCATAATCTGATACGGGTGATACGCCATTGCCTTCTTGGTACGGCACTTCCGTGGAATTACCATAAACCTCAGATGAGGAAGAAAAAACAATTTTTTCACAGCCAGCAGATATTGCGATATCAATAAATTTTTTGGTATCATCCAGATTTATTTTTTTTAATTCTGTTTTGTTGTTGAGGCAATTATAAACACCGACCAAAGCAGCGAGATGGAAAACTACATTTTGATTTTTAAGCATTCTATTTGCAGTGTCATAATCACTAAATGTGCCCTTTATATTTATAACTTCATCATTGATGGAATCGTTTTCATTAATATCAACAAGGGTGAGTGTCTTGTATAAATGATTGTCCAGAATAAATTTACTTAGATGTCTTCCTATAAAACCTTTTGACCCAGTAATTAAAATGTTTTTATCTTTTAGGTTAAGCATAATATTCGCAAATTGTTCTTATAATATAATCCACATCCTTATTTGATAGTGTTGGGTATATTGGCAAGGAAATTACTGAGTTGCTTATTTTATCAGTGTTCGGTAAAGGCACCTTTCTCAGATTTTTTTTAAAGAAATTTTGTTTATGATTTGCAATAAAATGAACACTGACGCCAATACCCTTTTCTTTTAAAAAATTAATAAGAAGATCTCTATTCGTCTTGTTTGAGGTTCTAATTACAAAAAGGTGCCATACATGTGTTGAGGTAAGGTTACTTGGCACGGGCGGCATGATTATATCCTTGATATGATTTAATCCTTTTATATATCTCAAAGCAATCGATTGTCTTTTATTTTGATCTACTTGTATGTAGGGGATTTGTGATAATCCTACTGATGCGTGCAGATCTGACATGTTGTACTTATATCCCGGAGCCACTACATCATAACGCCAGTTACTTTTTTTTCCATATCTATTCCATGCATTTTTTGACATTCCGTGAAGGGCTAAAATTCTGGCTCTATCTTCTTGTTTTTTTGATGTTAGTGCTAAAAACCCACCTTCTCCTGTTGTGAGTGTTTTTGTTGCATAGAAACTAAAGCAAACAATATTACCATGCGAGCCAATAAACTTATTATTATATTTAGTATGGAATGAATGCGCCGCATCCTCAATAATTTTAATTTTTCGTGGTTTGCAGATTTTATTTATTTCATCAATATCAGCTGCCATACCTGCAAAATGCACCATAACAACAGCTTTTGTTCTTTTTGTAATTTTGCGTTTTATATCATTTGGATCAGCACAGAAAGTATTTGGTAATACATCACAGAATACTGGCGTAGCTCCTGTATGAATAATAGTATTTATGGTCGAACAAAATGTATAGCTTGGAACTATTACTTCATCACCTTTCTTTATATCTATTAATAGATAGGCAATATGTAATGCTGCTGTGCAAGAAGAGACAGTCAGTCCATATTTAATACCAAGTGTATGCTTTATCTCTTCTTCAAATTGCTTCGTCTTCTTTCCAGTGGTTAACCAACCGCTTCTTACTACATCGGTAAGGTTTTCTACAGTGCTCTTATTCAAGGATGGTTTATGAAAGGGGATGCTTCTCATATTTATTTTTTATCCATTCATCAAATTGTAAAGCTTTATTTAAGTTTGAGGTTTTCACTTTTGCTTGATTCACAAACAAAATATAAGCTAAAAATATGTTTCTAGCGCGTAGAAACAAGAAAACATATTTAAACTCATTTTCACTTAGATTGCGCACAGTACTATATGATTTTAAATAGGAATTGAAAATCTTCTGGTCAAATCTATTAAAGAATAACCACCACCAAAGAGAAAATGATAT
>CAZOAK010000003.1:0-48952 GCA_964577785.1 uncultured Candidatus Saccharibacteria bacterium
AACTATGCTTATTGATCAACAAAAAAAACAGGGCGAGGAACCGTTGATAAGTCTTGAAGAATCAGAAAAGCTTAAAAAACTTTCACTACTTAAGATAAATAGACTGGCAGCTAACAATAAATTACAGCAGGAACCTAAACTTATTTTTGCACTGTACCGCTGGAAAGAATGGGAAGGAGAAGAAAAAGTAAAAATTTATATTAAGAAATTGATCTCGACTAGACAGGGACTTCTCACGCTTCTTAGGGGTTTTGTTAATAAGGTCCTATCTTCTGATGGTAACTATAATAGGTTGGATAAAAAAAGCATTGATCCTCTTTATCCGATTAGTGATATTGAGATTTTAGTGGGAAAAATTACCGATAAGGAAATAACGCTTATGGATGAAAAGGATAAGGAAGCCATAAACCTTTTTAAAAATCCACCCAAACACGATTGGTAAGGTAAATGGAACAAGTATAAATACTACATTAAAGATTAAATTTACTTAATTCTCTTGCAAGATGGCTTCTCGAACATCATCCCAAGTTCGGAGCCCTTAAAACACCTTTATTTTATAAGGGTGTTTTTTTGATACCTCAGTAGGGTTCAGAACTTTCAGTATAGATTTTAAATAAACTAGTTCTGAAGTGAAGGTGGGAGAAATAGTTCTAAAATACCACTAAACTGTAAATCACTTTTGATACCAGTCCAATTTAGAGTTCTAAACGTATCCAACAGAGGGAGCATTGAAAAGTAATAACCGCCTATGAAGGCGGTTATTACTTTTCTATAATTTGAACAAGATTCAACCCTGCTAATTTTAGAATATCTTTAAACACGAGTCTCTGTAAAAAATATTTTTTTTGCTCTATAGTATCTATAAAATGTCCAACCTAGAATCACATAAACTATTAATGAATTTCCATTAAAATCAGGAAAAACTAAATAATAAAAAAATCCAGCATAAATTATTGAAACGAGAGAGATTACCCAAGATAATTTGTTTCCAATATTCTGTACCTTTAAAAACGTAATTGGAATAATTATTAAGCAAATCAAATACAAAAATATATTTCCACCCATCGGCACTGCAATGAAAAGCAGCATAACACCGAATAAAATAAGCAAAATGTTAATTCCACCACTGGTTATCTCCTTTCTAACACTCTCTAGATTTTGAGTAAACATATTTTTATTTATTTTAAACTTAATCTAACGATTATATTATAACATTTGAATTATCTTGTGTCATAAAGCTTTATATAAACCGTGTTACCTATTTTACTTATTAGCAATATTTGATAGTATTTGGTTATGAAAAATATTTTTAAATTGCTATTTCAGTGGATACTATCTTGTATTGGAGTTTTTATTTTACTAATGATTATTGGCAAGTTCAGTGACGAAACCTCTGGTTTAATACTAGTTTTATTTATAATATTTAGTTTTATTTTCCAGGTAGCAAGGTTGGCTAAAATGAATAATATTGACTTAATTGGTAAATTTCGTGCAAATTTAAATTCAGCATCAACAAAACCTGTGGTGAATATTTCTGATGTACCACAAAAAAAATATTTAGGATATACAAAATTAAGCACTTTTACTAAACTTTTTCTTGGAATAAACTTATTTAACTTTATTCTGTTTAGCCTCCAATATCTAGGTTTTATGTTTTTTGGAGTAGGAGGATTTATATTCACAATATTGGCAAGATTTTTTAATCCTATAAATTCATATCTTGCTCTAATACTTTTTATCACAACACTGATATTTTGGAAAAAAAGTAGTAGTCATATTTTACAGTTATTACCTTTTCTTTTTTATGTATTTGCAGGTATTTCTCAATTTATATTTAATTACTACGCGAATGAGCATGGTTCATACACATTTGCATATTACGGAGAAATACTTGTACAAATACTAGGCGTATTGGTTGCATTTATTGCTTATTTTAAATACAAAAAGATTCCAATCGACGCCCAAATTCCTCAACCTCTTTCCTAATACCTACCCAATTCAAAGTTCTAAACATATCCAACAGTGGTAGCACAAAAAGAAAAACTACTAGAATATTCTAGTAGTTTTTCTTTTTGTGCTCCCCCGAGAAAAGTCTAAACGACTTTTCGTGTAGGGATCGAACAGATTCACGGGTACGCTCGCAGTAGCGAGTGTCGTAAATCTGCGTTTTGAATTCTGATGAGAGACGACGAGTCAGAATTCGAAAAGATCACCCTACCCAGGATCGGAAACCTTTTGAGCTGATTTTGTGAGGTAACGAAACAAAATCACCAAAAGGTATACTGCTCCTGTAAGGCGAGATTCCCTACCGGTGATCGAAAACTTTTTAAGTAGATTTTTGAGTTTGATAAAACAAAGAAAATCTCCAATAGACGAGACGACAAACAACATGATAAAATACAGCATATGAAAAAAACAATAAATGTAATATTAAAAGTTGTATTATCACTCATCTTAATAATGCCAGTACTTGGAACGCTTGGTATATTCCCAGAACCAACTCCTGAAATGTATCAAACAAAAGAAGCGTATGAATTCATAATTACACTCATGAACACTGGATATACCATGTGGCTTATGACTATTGTATTTGCTATTTGTTTTGTTCTCACAATTAAAAATAAAATGGCTCTTGTTGCCATTTTACTACTCCCTATCACAATAAACATTATTGGTTTCCACATGTTCCTTGATGGAGGATCGTTTACTGCAGGAGCAATTATGGGAAATGTATTTTTTCTAATAAATATTTATTTCCTCTGGCAAAATCGAAACCAATATAAAGTATTAATATAATTCAATGGTTGGGTTTTATTTTTTATGTTCATTCATATACCCCTCATACCACCCAGAATCACTCCCAAAAAGTTTAGCCGATAAATCAATTGCCAAATTAGCAGTTCTCTTGTCCGTATCTCCAGCCGATGACATCTCCACTATATCCACCCCTATCACATTGGCAGCTCTCCCAATGAAACGGGCAAGATTTAAAATTTCTCTTGGTGTAAAACCTTCGTCCGTCGCCATGGGTGATGATGGAACATATCTTTTTTGAATACTGTCCATATCCATACTAACCCAAATATTTTTATTCCTTTTTGAAAATTTATCTACAATGTTTAAAACTTCATTCATTCCCTGGTTTTGAACATCAAACATTGTGACGACATTAATCCTTTCCTTTTTTAAATAGTCTATTTCATAATCATCCATATCTTTAAGTCCAATATATAAAACATTTTTCTTTTTTATTTTTGCCCCGTCTTCCAAAATATTTACAAGACCCTTATCTCCAACCCCAAGCAAAGATGATACCAGCATACCGTGAACATTTTTGGTCAGACTTTTCTCCCATGTAGAAATATCTGGATGCGCGTCAATCCAAATCACCCCAATATCCTTATCTTTTGCAATTGAAGCTCCGCTAATAGTACCGAGACTTATACTATGATCTCCACCAAAAACTAATACTCGCCTACCCAAACTAATTTCAGTCTCAACTTTTTTTGAAACAACTCCCGCCATTTCTATTGCTAGTTGTTTAAGGACTTTTTTGTCTTTACTTTTCGATTGTTTAACGAAAACATCACCATTATCTACGACCTCAATCCCAGATTGAATCAATTGTTTAACAATTCCACATTTTCTTAAATATTTTGGATTAGTAGCAAGACCTGTCGCACCAGAACCCTCCTCAAAAGGAACACCTATTATTGAAACAGTTTCCTTGACCGGTTGTTTTTTATATAAATTAAGAGAGTTCTTTTTCACAGGTTAATTCTAACGTTTATGTCCGTTAGTTACAAACTATTTTTTAATGAATTTAATTTGTATTTATGTAGTGAGTATTTGACATTTTTATGTTGTAGTGTTATTGTGATTTTTGTAAATGTCAGAAAAGTTTAACCTTTTCCCTTCACAATCAACTCAAACTCTTCCCCTTCATGAAAATACCGTTAATTATCATTCTACTTCTCGGAGCTGTAGCGACTGGTGTATTCCTAGGCTCTAAATACAAATCTGGAGTGGATAAAAAAATCCCACCAACGATTGAACAGCCGATCCATAAATTGCACACAGAAACTGAAATGAAAGAGTTTTGGTCCCGTCACTTAAAAAAGGTGTTCGAGGATGAACTCATTAATTCCAAATACTCTGTGACAGAAATCAATGAGAGATACAAACTCCTCACTGAAAAAATTAGGTTGCGCCATAAGCAAAACCTCCAAGTTAGTCTCGTGACCAACTTTAGCAAGGATAGTGAATCAGCACTCGCTGGTCCATGGATAAAAAATGGCAAACCCACTGTGGATTTAATAATTCCGTCGCTAATGCGTGTCCACGAATCTCTCATCAAAAAGCATGGTATTATGCTCGGAGAAAAAATCTTTGAGCTGACAGCAGTGACAGCGTTCATTCATGAACTTGATCATCTTGCATTTGGCTATATGAATGAGCAGGATATCAGTCTGAAAACCCTGGTTGAAAACGAATGCTTGGCTTGGGCGCAAACATGTGAATACACAATAAGACCCTTGGTTGAGAAATGCCGCTTCAAATTGAGTGAGAGTGAGCAGACCTACTATTCAAATTGGATTAATTCTGATAGAAATGCAGATAATCCTCTATGGAAGGAGTTCATACACAAGACTTATGCTCATACAAGAAAATGAGTTTGCATTGCATTTGTACGATACACGCCTAAAAAACGTGTATTTTTTTTATTTAAATCAATAATTTAATTACTAATTAGCAATCGTCCAAGTCGTACCACGTATAGGAAAAGCACCACTAACAGTTGCATTTGTATCAACAGATTGAACATCTACCATCAATTGTTGATTCACATAATCAGCCACATCAGAAGACATAACTACTTTGATTGTAAATAACTTCATTTCACCTGGAGCAAGTATTGCATTAGTGACTGGTGCAAATGCTATACCATTTTTAAACGGAGTAGAACCTTCTGCGCCACCAACAGAACCCCTCGAACCATTCTTATCATCAACAGTTGTTAGTCCAATAATAGCATCAACTGACGCAGAACCATTTTGTTTTATATAAAAACCCTTTATTAACGCATATCCCTTACCAACATTTGAAACCTGAAGAGATAGGTACCGATCCACCAGTATGAACTGTACCTCCAACCAAAAGTGGTACAAGTGATACTACTACGGTAGTTGTTGCATTCGGATCAATCACAATTGGAGTAGGTGTTGGAACAGGAACAGGGATTGGTGCAGGTTTAGGTATTATAACCGGGGGTTTAGTGCTGATTACTGGCGGATTAGTACTAGTCACTACTGGAGCTTTATTGATAATTAATATTCCATTTGCCACATTATCAATAACAACATCTCCAACACTAGAAACAGATACATCATATAATCCTACTGAAAGATTACTTAGTATTTCAACTTTCCATTTTTGATCTTCTACAATAACCAAACCACTCTTATAAACAACCTCATTGGTTCCCTTCCTGTTTATTTTTACTTCGATAGCACCCGTACCAGATGCTGTACCAAAAATAGTTGGTTTCAACAAAGAAGAAGTGAGCGATGCTTCATCAATACTTGCTTTTACAACATTAACATTGGCAATACAAGTCACCTTTTTATTTCCCCTATTAAACTGGTAAGAATAAGAAACTGTATCCTTTGGAAAATCTGTCAGGGTGCCCGAGAGCAAAACACTCTCACCATTTGAGTCATTTGCAGTTTTAGCATTATTACTATTCCAGACAACATAAACTTCTTCACCCTCTCTAATAAATAAATCACCATTATTGTTTGCCTTTTTGTCCTTACTAGTTGCAATAATAGAGCAAGTTGGTTCTATATTTGAAATGGAGATAAATTGTTGCACACCAAACACTACAATTATTATTCCAATAAGAGTAAAAAATAAAATTCTTCTAGCAAAAAAATCTGGTATCATTACTACAATTATACATGTACTATTGACAAAATGATAGTTAAATAGTTTTATACCACAACAATTGTCCTAATCATAATGAAATTATAAATAGTAATAATATTTAAAATTTTGAATAATTCAACAATTAGGATATACTTGATTCGTAATCATTAACACATTAAATTATATGGCAAAAAGAACAGGATCAATAAGTAAACTAACAACACATAGTCTTAAAGGACCACACAAGACTAAAAAGAGGCTGGCTATAAAAAAGGCAAAAATCGCAGCAAAAACTGCAAACAAGAGATACAACAAAGGTAAATAAATATGAAGGGATTTCATTCAAATATTGAAAAAGATACTTTGGAGAATACTAATTTTAGGAAAGTGCTTTATACAGGAAAGCACAGCCAATTAGTATTAATGAATCTCAAACCAAAAGAAGAAATTGGCATGGAAGTCCACGAAAACAATGATCAATTCTTCCGATTCGAACAAGGTAGCGGTAAATGTGTTATCGATGATAATGAGTATGAGATAAGTAACGGAACTGCGATAGTTATCCCAGCTGGAGCTAAACACAATATAATCAACACATCAGACACCACAGAACTTAAACTCTACACAATATATTCACCCGCACACCACAAAGATGGTATTATTCGAGAAACAAAAGAAGATGCCGTATCTAATGAAGCAGAGTTTGATGGAGTGACGACTGAGTAAAAGCGTACTAAGCAAGGTAAGTAATTTATTGAGAAATAATTATTATAAGTATAATAAATAATCTATGACTGAAGAAGGAATTAAAGATGGCATATGGACAGGAGATTGGGTTTTAGGACAAAGACCTGATGGGTATGAGAGTACAACAGAAATTATAAATGAACTGAAAGAAAAATTTGGTGAAGAAAAAACTCTACAATTGATAAATAAAGAGATGATAGGGGAAAAATTAGGTCATGAATTCTCAGATGAGTATGACACTATTTTAAAGGATGCCAAGGATAATAATCTCCCAACTCAAATGATTCCAATTCTTTTGGAATATAACAAAAGATATTGCGACTTTCTTAGAGAACAGTTGAAACAATCATAAAAAACAAAATCCCCTCTTACGAGGGGATTTTGTTTTGAGATATAATATCTTATTTTGCCTTCCCAAGAATACAATACATTCCTGTTCCACAAACTGGGCATTTGCCTTTAGACGCTTTTCTTCCATTCTTCATAGTTACTTCCTTCTCGTCCACCATAACCTTTTTTGCCTTACATTTTACACAATATGCTGTTGTTGCCATAAATTATATTTAACGAAATTATGTCGCAACCGTACTAAAAGCGCGACCCCTTTCTAATATAAACATAGTACCATACAATACATTATCCGTCACCTTAGTTAGTCACAGGTGCAAAAAATGACAATATTACGTTGTGAAAATTACCCCCCCCCTTGTAAGATTTACTTGACTATCACGTCTTAAATAGTGGTAGAATTAATTCTGTAAATTATTATTAATTTTAATAACATTTATAAATATATGAATGATCAAATAAAAAGAAGTATTGGAGAAAACAATCCTCCCAAACCAACACCTGATGAGCCTCAACCTGAAGAAAAAAGTACTCCAGGGGGTCCAACAAGTCCTTGGGGTAAACAAGTAATTAGATAGGTAATAATAGATTTACCCGAACCAGAACCATACATCATAGTAAGGTTCTGGTTTTAATTATTTAAGTAATTTAACAATCATACCTTCCCTATCCCTATTTAACTTATACCCCATATAACAATATGTTATAATCCCATACATGCTACAAAACAGATTTTTGAAACTGGAAATCAGAAAGCCAATCCTCTATGCGTTATTATTTATAACTCTTTCTTATGGAGCATTCGAATATACCTCCATCAGAATTGAAGCTTTGGTCAAAGAAAGTGAGATGGAGATAAAAATCCATAATTTGGAAAATGAGATATTAAAAAATCTAAATGAAAAAGAGAAACTTGCTTTAACAATACAGAATAAAGAAAGCGAGATTATGAATAAAGAAAGTGAAAACGAGTCACTAGGAAATGAGATTCAAGAAAAAGAAGAGACTATTGAAAAATTAAAAGAAATTGACAAACAGTTGCTACAGAAATATTCAAAAATTTTCTTTCTGAACGAGCACTACACTCCTAGAGATACTTCGGAGATACCTTCTATATATCTAACACCAAATTCAAAATCGCTTGAAATAAATTCTGAAGTCCTACCATTCCTTAAGAGAATGATTAAAGCGTCAGTGAATGCTAATAATCCAATTCAGATCGTTTCTGCATACAGATCATATGGTACGCAAGCAAACCTAAAGACAGCATACAAATCCGTCTTCGGTTCTGGTGCCAATACATTCTCTGCCGATCAGGGATATTCAGAACATCAACTAGGAACAACTGTGGATCTCACAACCCCAATACTCCAAAGCACTTTTGTTTCTTTTGAGGATACACCTGCTTTCAAATGGCTTGAGGACAATGCACATGAATATGGCTTTACACTCTCATATCCAAAGAATAATAAATATTATGTTTATGAACCATGGCATTGGAGATTTGTTGGTGTTAAGCTCGCAACAAAGTTATATGATGATGGTAAATATTTCTATGATTTAGACCAGAGAGAAATAGATGAGTACCTACTAGAAATATTTGAATCCTAATTAAAATCCTCGAACCAAAGGTTCGAGGATTTTAAATTTAGAATTATTGTTTACTTATACCAAGACATTAACCAATCCTTCATCATTGCAATCTCTTTCTCCTGTGCGACAATAATCGCATTCGATAAATCCTTTATTTCTTGATGTTTAGCATCCTCAAGTGCTTGTTTTGACATTAAAACAGCACCCTCATGGTGTACAATCATCAATTTTAGAAAAGCACGATCAAATTCATCCCCAACCTTATCTGAAAGACCTACCATCATACCACCCATACTTGAATTCATATCCATATCAGCCATATTTTTCATCATGCTTCCATCACTCATAATATGAGTATCTTTTTCACCGAGTCTGTCCTTATCCATAAACACCGGACCTAATCCGACACCAATTAAAACACCCAAGATAAAAACTAGTGATACTAAATATTTCTTTTCCATAAGTTAAATATATTATTAATAATCCAATTCTCTAGATTATAATTAAACACTGCTCGTACATGATTTGCAAACACCAAACAACTCAAAAGAATGGTCATTAATAATTTTAAATTTTTTTGATTTTGCTAAAATATTTTTAGAAACTTGCTTTATTTTGCATGACTCAAAATCTTCTAACGTACCACAATTTGTACACACAATATGGTGGTGATGTCTGTCCAATAATTCATAATGAACTGAATCCCCTCTCAAATCCACCCTGCCAATTATTTTCAATTCAACCAGTAATTCAATAGTTCTATATACAGTCACACGATCAATAGAATTATCCTTTATGCCACACAAAATCATATCTGCAGTAAGAGGAGTGTTTGATTTGGAAAGTAATTCAAAAATCTTAATTCTTGCTGGTGTGATTTTTAAATTATTTTTACTTAATATACTACAATATTCAGTATTGATTTTATTTTTTTTCATATAACAGAACTATTCCAAAAACAATAATAAGTACATTGCGAATATACCAATAATCACAAACACGAATTCAATGATGCTATTTTTGGTTATTTTTTGAGTTTTCAATTCCGGCACCAAATCACTTCCAGCTATGTAGATAAATGACCCAGCAGCAAATGCTGAAGCCAGTGTCAAAAAACTTTCTGATACAGATAAATAAAAAGCGGCAACAAATCCGATAATTGCAAAGACTGATGATATAAAATTATAAAACAAAGCCTTGCCTTTTGAATAGCCTGCATGAATTAACAAACCAAAATCGCCTATTTCTTGAGGCAACTCATGCAAAATAACAGCGATAGTAGTAGCAATACCTACTGGCACACTAACGGCGTACGATACTGCTATAACCACACCATCTATAAAATTATGTAGTGCATCCGAAAATAAAATCATCTTACCAATCGGTAGTTCCTTATCATGTGCATCATCCTCAACACCATGATGGTGATGCCAGGACAAAAATCTCTCTAGTATAAAAAAACTAATTACTCCAAATAAAATAAAAATTGGTGAAATATTAGATAGTTCTTCATTTTCCAATACTTCTGGAATGAGATGGAGAAAAGCATCACCAAACAAAGCTCCTACCGCCAATCCAACCAAAGGCATAATATATTTCTTTAACTTATCGGTACTAATGAATAAAAAAATACCGCCAATTAGAGATATTAGACTAATTATCACAACACTTAAAAATCCATATAACATGGCCATAACAAAAATATAGCACATTAAAAAGCAAATGCAAGTGACTTGCATTTATTATCTACCAAATCAAATTAAAATGTATTGTATACTAGTAATCATGAGTTTGTTCAAAAAAATAATAGAAACCATACTAGTGACAACCATACTATCCATGATTGGCTACTATTTTGTCCCTCAGTTCAAGATAGCGGTTGACCAAAAAATTGAATGGTTATTTCCCTGCAATAGCAAAATAACATATTCTATAGGTAATTTTGATACAGAATTCGGAATTACTAGGGATGAATTTTTAAATATTATTGAATCGAGTAAGAATGTCTGGGAAAAGGCATCTGATAAAGATTTATTTGAATACGTAGAAAATGATGGAAAAGTGATGATGAATTTAATTTATGATAAGAGACAATCTTCCACTGACACTTTAAAAGAATTAGGTTATGTGATAAATAACGATAAAGCGACATATGATGATTTGAAGTTAAAGTACGATTCATTAAAAAAGGAATTTGAGCAAAGTAAAATCGAATTAAATAATAGTATTGAAAATCTAAAACGAGATCAAGAGTCATTTGAAAAAGAAGTAAAATACTGGAATGATCGTGGCGGGGCACCAGAAAAAGAATATGCCAGACTAGAGAAATGGAGGGATAATTTAAATGAAATGGTTAAAAGTATAAACTCAAAACAAAATAAATTAAACCAATCAGTTAATACCATAAACTCCCTCTCCACAGTATTGAATAAACTTGGCGATGAATTAAGTTTAGATGTAGAAAAGTACAATGACAACCAAGAAGCTTTGGGAGAAGAGTTTGATCAAGGAGAATATGTATTGAGCCGAGACGGTAGATCTATAAATATTTATCAGTTTGATGATAATGATAAATTAAGAAGAGTCTTAGCCCATGAATTAGGGCACGCATTAGGCCTTACACATAATGACGACCCTAAATCAATTATGTACAAACTAAATAGTGCAACAGGACTTACACTATCAGAGAGTGATTTAAATTCACTCAAATTAATGTGTAATATTAAATAATTAAAATGATATAATAAGAATCAAGAACAAAAATAATGAACAATACAAAAGCCAAAATTTTGAAGGAAAAAACAAAGGTGAGTTTGGGATTAGGGACCCAAGCGCAAGACCTTTTGAGATTGTATTCAATCCAAAAGGTGAACAGATCCTGTAAGGATGAGGAGGAAGACCTAGCTATGCTAAGTCGACTGACGAAACTTGGTTTTTTACCAAAATTTTGACTTTTGGATGTTCAAGCTTTCTTTTCTTCAAGAATTTATTATAAGCGGTTATTTTTGTGATGGATTCTAAAAGCATATGGAAACAAAATCAATTATATGGATAGGAATGCTAGTGGGAGGGACAGTAGGAGGGTTCATTCCGATGCTGTGGGGAGATAGCGGATTTTCCATGCCTGGAATAATATTTAATGCTATTGGAGCTATTTTTGGAATTTA
Organism: uncultured Candidatus Saccharibacteria bacterium; assembly: GCA_964577785.1. Taxonomy (GTDB): domain Bacteria; phylum Patescibacteriota; class Minisyncoccia; order Phycocordibacterales; family CAIRYW01; genus JAQBQZ01. Next base: position 11,784 of record CAZOAK010000003.1, read on the forward strand.
TTTTGCCTATAAACTCACAAATTAATCCTAAAAAATTTTATCTATGATTAAAAAATTCTTTTTTAGCTTAAAATGTGCAGGTAATGGTCTCATCACCGTTTACAAAGAGGAACAAAATTTTAAAATAGAATTTATTCTTGGAATTATTGCAGTAATTTTAGGGATTTTTCTTGAGATAACGAAGACAGAGATGATTTTTATTATAATTTGTATCATTCTAGTAATGACCGCAGAAATAGTAAACACTGCCATGGAGGATCTGTGTGACAAGGTGGAGCCAAATCAAAATGAAAAAATTGGTAAAATAAAAGATATAATGGCTGGATTTGTACTCATTACATCACTAGGGAGTTTGATTGTAGCCTGCATGATTTTTCTACCAAAATTCTATTCGTCTCTAAATAATTAATTATAAATTCAAACTTTATCCAAAGAGGCGCTAGGTTAGCTTCTCTTTCTCTAACCATATTCCTGAAATCACTTAATTCCACAAACTTAACTTCTGATACCTCATCCAAATCTAAATGTAAATCATTAATATTTAGGTCCTTTATAAGTAAATATACATCAACAAATTCATTATTTATCCTGGTTGAGAATGAATCGTTATTGTAATCCTTGAATGATTTAATCAAGATAAGATCAGTAGGATTTAATTCAATTCCTATTTCCTCTTTTGCCTCACGCATAATTGCATCTAGACTATCCTCCCCACTATCAACATGCCCAGATGAAGAGATATGCCATAAATTTGGTTTGTTTATAATCTTTGCAGATCTTTTTTGCAAAAGAATTTGATTTTTACAATTAACAATCCAGAGGTGTGATGACTTATGCCATAATCCTTTATTATGAATCTCATTAATATCTGCCAACTTACCTGTTTTGGAGCCGTCCTCATTTAAAATGTCGATTAATAATTCTGACATAGATTTATATTACAAAAATAAAGAAAAGTGTTGCAATAATTATCCTATAAACACCAAAAGATATAAAATCCCTTTTTTTAATAAATGATAAAAATCCCTTAATTGCGAGAATCGCAACAGCGTATGATACCAAAAATCCAACCACAAGAGCCTGAATATTTTCCGTATTTAATAATATTTCCTTATTCTTTAGGATATCCAGAGTAGTTGCAGAAGCCATAGTAGGTACAGCGAGCAAAAATGAGTATTCAGCAATAGTCGATCGATTAATCCCGAGCATCATTCCCCCTATTATAGTGGATGCCGAACGAGAAACCCCTGGAATAAATGCAAAGCATTGGCAAAATCCAACAACAATACATTGCTTTATTGTCATTGCACCTGTACCTATTTGTCCAATCTTATTTTGACTTATTTTACGTTGATATAGCTCAAAAATTATAAGGAGTATTCCTCCAATAAACAGCGCCCATAGAACGATAGAAATATCACCTAAGTAATCCTTAATTCTCTTGTAGACCAGCAATCCAATTATTGCAGTTGGTAAAAATCCAATAATCACCTTTTTCAAAATATCTAAATTAAAAAATGATTTAAAGTATAAAGTGACAACAGCAAGTATTGCTCCCAGCTGGATTATTATCTCAAAACTCTTAACAAAATCAGTTTGTGCAATGTTCAAAACCTTAGCCCCGAGAATTAGATGGGCAGTAGAAGAAATAGGTAAAAACTCAGTTAATCCCTCTATAATTCCCAAAATTGTCGCATCGAATAGATTCATGGAATAAGTATAGAGTAGAAAGTGAAAAGTAGAAAGATGCAACAAATCCACCTAATAAAGAGTAAAGTAAGTATTTTATACTACATACCAAATACTATATACTAAGGGGATATGGATCCCGTTAGAAAAACCTGAGCAGTTTTTACAAAAGAAGTATATAATATTGCGATGAAGCAGGCATTGCACAATTACAAGTACTTACTTAACTTTTTCTAACGGGATGGAGCATTTTTTCTTAGATTTATTTCAGACTCATTTTGAAACGTTCAAAAATTTTGGATATTATATTATATTTTTAGTTACCTTTTTTGAATCTATTCCCCTTTTAGGAATGCTCATTCCAGGACAATCTGTAATCATCCTTGCGGGATTTCTAGTGAAACTCCATATGTTTGGATTCTGGTTTGCAGTAATTGTAGTGACCATAGGAGCAGTGCTCGGAGATTTTGTCGGATTTTTAATGGGGAGGAAATATGGTAAACACTTTACCATTACTGAAAAGAGGTTTTACATAAAAAGAGAACAATTTATAAAAACAAAAAATCTAGTAGCGTCCCATCCTTTCAAAACCATTTTCTTTGGCAGACTACATTCGCTAACGCGCACATTAACCCCTTTTGCCGGTGGTGCAAGTGAGATCGGTATAAAAAAGTTTTTAGCTATTGATATTGTTGCATCGTTTGTTTGGGCATTAACATCAGTATCAATCGGATTTATATTCGGCAAAAGTTTTGAAAAAGCATCTACATTTATAGGTAGTTTTATTATGGTAGCCACAGTTGTAACAATTTTGATAATCCTTATTGTAAATTATGCCAAGAAAAAAAGGGTTCCTATTTCTAATAATGATGTATTTATTTTGATTTCATCTGCGGTTTCAATATATCTATTTTCTCTAATTGCCCAAAACCTGCATAGCGGTCAATTATTCTCGATATTTGATAACAGAATATATGCGTTAACAGACTTGATCATTACTCCAGCACTTACATTTATCATGATGTCATTTACCACTTTGGGTGATTGGTTATCCATGACCGCCATATCAGTTATGTTTATAATCTACCTTTTTGTAAAAAGACAAAAAGCCTACGCCTTACTCTCTGCCATAATACTTGGTACAGGCTATTTATTTGTTCATTTATTGAAAGCATATTTCTTAAGGATACGCCCGGAAGGAATACTAGCTGAAAGCGGTTCAAGCTTTCCGTCCGGACATGCTACCGTATCAATGATATTTATAATCTTACTTACATATATTATATTGAGGCATTTCAAAAACAATAAGGTCAGAAATGTTTTGATCGGCACAGGATATCTAACTTCTATACTAATAGGCCTGTCTAGAGTGTATTTAGGTGTGCATTGGGCTAGTGATGTTCTGGCAGGGTTCCTATTTGGGATTTTTTATGCAACTTTTGGTATAGTGGTATTTAAGGCAGGTAAGTTCATTATTAGAGTAGCAAAGCAGAAGCATGAAATACCAATGCCGTAGGCAAAAGTAGCAATTATTCAATTAACCAAGTTTCAATAGATAAACTTCAAAGATTAAAATGAAAGATTATATACCAAGTAAGAAAATATTAGAAAATTATGCAAAGGTTTTAGTCAATTTTGCACTGGGTTCAGGTAAAGGTGTTCAAAAAGGAGAAACAATATACCTCACTGTAAATGAATATGCCAAGCCAATGTATGTAGAGCTGTACAAGGCAATAATCAAGCGAGGAGCTAATGTTATTACCAACTACATTCCAGATGATAAGGAGACTTATGACAAGGCCAACTCCAATGTCTCTCGCCTATTCTATGAGTTAGCAAGTGATACACAGATTAATTATTTTCCATCGAAATATTTAAAAGGATTAATTGATGAAATAGATCACTCTATTTATATTATCTCTGATACTGATAAACACGTTTTAAAAGGTATCAATCCAAAGAAAATCATGGCTCGAGGCAAAGCGTTCAAGCCATACATGGACTGGCGTAATCATAAGGAGAATCAAGGTAAATTCACTTGGACTTTAGCACTGTATGGAACGCCAGCGATGGCTAAAGAAGCCAAAATGAGTCTTAAAGAATATTGGGGTCAAATAATAAAAGCATGTTTCTTAGACAAAAAGGATCCTATAGCGGAATGGAAAAAAGTCTTTAAAATGGTTGGGAAAGCTGAAGATACGTTAAACAAAATGCCGATAGAAAAACTTCATGTCAAAGGACCTGATGCCGATCTGTGGGTAAAGCTTGGTGAAAAGAAAAAATGGATGGGAGGAAGCGGAAGAAATATCCCCTCCTTTGAAATATTCACTTCTCCGGATTGGAGAGGAACTAATGGCTGGATTAGATTCTCTGAGCCACTATATCGCTATGGTAATTTAATTACTGGAATAGAGTTGTGGTTCAAGGATGGTAAAGTGATAAAAAGCAAAGCAGATCAAAATGAAAAAGTCTTGAAACAAATGATTGCAACAGAAAATGCAGATAAAATTGGAGAATACTCATTGACTGATAAAAGATTTTCTAGAATCACTAAATTTATGGCAGAAACTTTGTTTGATGAAAATGTTGGTGGCAAATATGGCAATACCCACCTTGCACTCGGTAATGCTTACCACGACTGCTATAATGGTGACCCTTCACAAATGACAGAATCTGACTGGGAAGAGCTGGGCTTTAACTCATCATCAGTTCACACAGATATCGTCTCTACTACACCTCGAACAGTAACTGCGTATATGAAAGATGGTACAGAGCAAATTATCTACAAAGACGGATTGTTTACTTTTCTGAAATAAAAAAGCTCTCCTAGGAGAGCTTGAGTTTGCTTTCAATTTCTGATGAAAGACGAGTGGGTCCTTTTGAAGTGAGAAAAAGCATCATAAACTTGGCTGCACACGCCATCTTTCCTGCTTTGTGTAGCGTCATATGAAAATGTATGTAGAATCTTTTTTCTACTCTCAAATCTATGATTGATCCTTCGACTTCATCTCCACTATAAAGATGGATACCGTAGTCAACATCCTTGATATTTTTTACGTCGAACCCCATTCCCATCGGCTCTAGGGTAACAATGTCGAGACCCAAAGTAGCAAGAAATTTCTGTTGTGCTACTGTGAATGCCGCAAGTATTTGATAAAAATTTAGATGCCTACGGAGCTTATCGTTGGCGAATTCTGGTCCCGAAAGACTAAAGGTTGTGGTGAACATAATCCCTGCTATAATACCCGAATAATGCCTGAAATCAAGACTTGGACACAAAAACAAATTAAACAGCATGAGATTGCTGGACAGAAGCTTGAACTTATTAAGAGTGAATTTCATTCCTATATTCTCAAGAATATTGGAATATCAAAAACAATAACTGAGAGTGACTGTGTTAAGTTTATTAAAAATTCCTACAAAAAACATGGTTTAGTAAATGACCATAAGAAAGAATTCGCGATTGTAGCGTTTGGATCTAACACTAAAGAAGTCCACTATTTCCCAAAGGGTGGTGGATTAGTATTAAAACCTGAAAGCTTAATCCTCTTAGACATTTGGGCCCGCCTGCCATCGCCTGCAGGCTTAGCCAATGGCGGGCATGCCCGTCTTGATGAGAAAGGGGCGCCGTACGCAGACACAACATTTATGTTTTATGCTGGTAAAAAAATTCCCAAAGAAATCCAAAAGACTTGGAAAGTTTTAGTTAGGTCTCGCGATAATGCAATTAATTATATAAAGAAAGAAATTAAGAAATGCAAATTCCCTCGTGGATTAGATATAGACAGAATCGCTCATGATCACGTTGGAAATAATGGCCTGGGGCATGCAATTAAACACACAATCGGGCATTCGCTTGGATTTGATTCACCACACGGCAAACTCCCGGGAATTAATTGGAGAGAGTATTCCCCAATTCTCCAAAATGTTGGATATACGATTGAGCCTGGTATCTATTTAAAAAACTTCGGCATGCGCACAGAAATAGATTTTTATATCAACAATAAAAATGAAATTATAATTACTACACATATACAAAATAATATTGAGTTAGTATAATTAATAAAAATGAAATCACCAGAAATAAATGATTCAGATGGCATAGAAAATAGAAAGAAAAAACTTGCTTCGCTATTTGAGTCAGGTCTTGATTCTGAAGATTGTATTGGATACCACGGAACTAGTCTCGAGGCCTTAGAATATATGATAGAACACGGTTATCTACCAGGAAACTCTGATCAAGATAAAATAAATGCGATTCATTTTTATCCATTACGCTCTGCTTTCAAAGATGTTCATAGTAATACACCGCTTGAGGAAAACGTAGTTAAGGAAGCCGCGGGCTATGCCTCTGATATTTCAGGTGAGCATTACTTTCTTAAAAAACTAAACATTCCATTTGATAATGAGGAGACAAGATTAAAATCTAGATATCTAGTAATAGGGTGTCCTAATGACCCGAGTGACCCTAACGCAGAATATAATTATTTTCTTAAAATGGGAGTGGACAAACGAGCTCTTGATGAAGCACTTTTTGAAGCAAGAAAAAGAAAGGGTGTCGTACTCTCGTTCAATAATGAAATTGTTAAATCATTTAAAATAATGCCCGGCGATCCTGGCGATCTGAAAATAATTACTCCAAATGGCCTAAGCCTTGACTACATATCAGGAATAGAACCAATGGGGCAAAAAGAGTGGGACTATTTGGAAAAATTGCAAAAATAGTAATATAAAATAAAATTAGCAGAGCAGTTCTGGCTCCACTAATTTTATTTTCCTCACCACCCATTACCCACAACTCATCACTACCTATCCCAAGTAAACCCATTCCCGAAATGTCCATACTTAGCAGTCTCACGGAATTGAGGTTCTTTAAGTTTTAAGAATTCAATAATTGCTTTAGGTTTTAGATCATACCCTTTTATTTCTTCTTGTGCCCCATCAATATCTACTACTGCCATAAGTGGTTCTGCTACTCCAATAGCATATGCAATGTGTACATAGACTTCTTTAGCGTTACGAGCTTTCAAATAATCACAAGCAATTCTTCTCGCCATATATGCAGCACTCCTGTCCACCTTTGTGGCATCTTTACCAGAAAAACATCCTCCTCCAACAGGAATATTTGGACCGTAATTATCTACTGCAAGTTTCCGTCCAGTAAGTCCTGTGTCTGCTGTAAATCCTCCAATTGTCCATTCTCCGTTTGGGTTTTGCATCCAAGCTTTTTGTAATTCTTCCCATGAACCATTGAAATGTGGGAGAACTTCTTCTTTCATGCATTTTTCTAATGTAACATCTGACAAATCACCACTTGTGCAAAGTGAAGTCAAAACTTTCACCACTTTACCATCATTTACTGTCACCTGACTTTTACCATCGTGGCGCCCCATAGCTTTTGCAAGCTTACGAGACAATACAACTTCAAGCGGAAGCATTTCTGGTGTTTCGTTACAAGCGTAGCCAACCATAATCCCTTGATCCCCAGCACCTTCACGATCTACACCGTGACCAATCTCTGGACTTTGTTCTACTACATTTACATTCACCCCTATCTGATCATTGTTACCACAATCTCTGTAAACATCTTGTGCAATTTGTCTCATGTTTACATAGGTCTTTGTTGTGAGCTCACCTGTAATAGATATAATTCCATGACCACCCATAGTCTCTATTGCCACACGACTGTGTGGATCATCTTTTAGACACGCGTCTAATATAGCGTCTGATATTTGGTCACAGATTTTATCTGGATGACCTACTGCAACTGACTCTGCTGTTCTTAACATAGTTTTTAATTACTTAACTTATAAACAAATATCAAAAGTAAAAATCTTTCCCTTTAGGGAAAGATTTTTTTGAGTAAATATCTTCCCTTGTCCTAGGTGAGATTTATAAAATCACAACTAAAACATTTTGGGTTGGATGGGGCACCTTGCGTTGCAGGTTGCCGGACGGATCATAAAGCCAATACTTTCCCCGTCCTCTTGATACTATGAAATTGTGGTAATATTATAGCACAACAATAAAATTGACCAAATGCAAAAATGACCAAGTTGGGTTATAATATAGAAATAAAACATAACCAATACAAATGATGGAACAACAACAAAATCCTAACGAAACTTTAATTGAGAGAGTAAGCAAACTCAGTGATGCTGATAAGGGAAAGTTGGAAGGAATATTAAATAATATAGGTTTAGGTATGGGTAATATAGAAAATGCAGATGAATCATCCGCAGAAAAAACATTCCTAATAATTGAGGAAGCTCTAAGATCTGATGACAAGATTGATATGAAATCAGAATTAGGAAAGAGATTATACACATCCATAGTTGGTGCATAAAATGCTTCGAAAAAATAAAGTTTTGGTATTTGGTACTTTTGACGGTATCCATCCTGGGCATAAGTTTTTCTTAAATGAAGCCAAAAAAATTGGTGACCTGCATATTTCTGTAGCGTCAGACCAAAGCATAGAAAAGAGAAAACAGAAAAAGCCTATTAAAAATGAGGTTATGAGACTGAAAGAAATAAAATCATTGAGGATGGCAAAGTCAGCATCTATTGGTGATAGAGTTCTTGGACAATGGTCAGAGATCAAAAAAGTAAAGCCAGACATCATAGCTATTGGCTATGACCAGAAAGAATTAGAAAAAAAGCTACTTGAGATAAAGAGTAAATTTAATTTCAAAATAATTAAAATAAAAAGTTTTGAACCTAAAAAATTTCATTCTAGTATTCTAAAAAAGAAATGTGTGTATTGCACCATCCCTGAAATCAAGGCGAGAAAAATAGTAGAAAATAAATATGCATGGGCATTCCCTACTAATATTCCAATTGTCCCAGGACATCTACTCATAGCTCCTAAAAGATGTGTGGCAAAATTTGAAGATATGAAAAAAATAGAAATAGAAGCTGTTTTTAGTTTGCTCCGCAAACTAAAAACATCCTTAAGTAAAACATTTAACACAGAAGGTTTTAATATTGCATGGAACGAAGGCGAGCTTGCTGGACAATCGGTTCCCCACTTTCATCTTCACGTCTTACCACGGAAAAGTGGTGATACAGGAATTACAAAATACGAACCACGTAAATTCCTTTACCGCCCAGGAAGTCGTGAAGCTACGGCAGAAGAAGAATTACAAGCTGTAGCAAAATTAATAAGAAATAATTTAGAATAATGGAATACCTAGATCCAAAATTTATTATTGAGACACTCGGACTAATTGGAATATTTGCAATAATATTTGCTGAATCAGGTTTATTCTTTGGTTTTTTTCTCCCTGGTGATTCACTGCTTTTTACTGCAGGCCTTTTAGCATCACAAGGCTTACTATCTCTGTACCCACTTTTAATTGGAAGCATTATTTGTGCAATACTGGGTGATAGCGTGGGTTATGCCTTTGGTAGAAAGATAGGACCAAAAATATTTACTAGAGAAAACTCATTAATTTGGAATAAAAATCATATAGAAAAATCTCACAAATTCTTTGAGAAATATGGTAAGAAATCCATAATACTTGCTCGTTTTATGCCAATAGTACGAACATTCACCCCAATACTAGCAGGAGTGGGTACTATGGAATATAAAACATTCCTACGATACAATATTATCGGAGGATTATTATGGGTTTTGGGACTCACATTGCTCGGGTTTTTCTTTGGCAAAATAATTCCTGACCCAGACAAATATCTCCTCCCTGTGATTATTTTGATAATAATTATCTCAATTCTCCCAGCAGTAAAAGAATTAATTAATAGTAGAAAAAAACAATAATAAACATGAAAAATTTCATTGAAGAATTCAAAGCATTTGCCATAAAAGGTAATGCGATCGAGCTAGCTGTCGGTATTGTAATCGGTACTGCATTTAATAACATAGTTAACTCTCTTGTTAATGATGTAATAATGCAAATTATAGCAATGATATTTGGTCAGCCAGATTTTAGCATGATTATGCTCGGTTCTATTAGAATAGGTAGTTTTATTAATGCAATAATAAACTTCATAATAATTGCCCTATCAGTATTTGTAGCTATTAAGGCAGTAAATAAATTGGTGAGGAAGCCAAAAGAAGGTGGCGAGGTAGTTAGGTAGTAAGTTGGTCAGGAAATATAAAATAAGACGACACAAAAAGTGTCGTCTTATTTTATATTTAATTCCCTTACAACCTTACCAGCTAACAAACTTACAACCTTTTTACACAATTCTCCCATCATCCAAATTCACAATCCTATCTGCAACTTTTGCATAATCATCCTCATGAGTCACCATAACAATAGTTTGTCCCTCCTTATTTAATTCTTTAAACAAATTAATCACAACTTCAGATGACGCGTTGTCTAGGTTCGCAGTTGGTTCATCAGCAAAAAGTATTTTTGGTTTATGTGCGATAGCACGAGCAACAGATACTCTTTGTTGTTCTCCACCAGATAATTGGCTTGGCAAATTATTTACTCTATGTCCAAGATTAAATCTCTTGAGACTTTCCTCACCCATTCTGTATGCTTCCGCCTTATTCATACCTTGCATAAGAAGTGGTAACGCAATATTTTCAAGTGCAGTTAAATCTGGCAATAATGCATAATCCTGAAAAACATACCCTAAATTTTTTAATCTAAAAAAGGTTTTTTGGTCTGGCGTTAAATTATGAGTATCTATTCCATCTATTATTATCTCTCCACTCGTAGGTTCATCAAGAAGTGACATCTGATAAAGAAACGTACTTTTACCTGCACCACTACGTCCCATGATAGCAATAAATTCACCATCCTCAGCATGAAAATCAATACCCTTCAGAACTGCGGTCTGCTTATCACCATCAATGTATGTTTTTACTAAATTTTTTACCCTTATCATTGTGTTTTAATTAATTGAATACTTGAAAATTGAAACTTGAATAATTTGAAAGCTATCTTCCTAAAATAGCATCTAATGTATTTTTTCTAACTATCATTCTAGCTGGAATGTAACCTGCGATTAAGGTTGTAAACATTAAGAGCAATACTCGAAACATCGTCCCAGAAAATGGGGCTACAAGAATACCGTCACTAAATGGAAAATTAATTGGGTACGCGTCAAACAGAGGAACTAAAATGGTATAAACAATTACAACTCCGATAATGGAGCCACACAATGCATAAAATATGGATTGGAATACGTATGATATTTCAATTACCTTTCCATCAATTCCAATACCTTTCATGATCCCTATAAATTTTCTACGAGTAATAGCATTTATAAAAATCACAATAAATATTGTTATCGACGCAACAGCAAGTCCGATGGAACCAATAGCATTCCCGAGTAGTGCAAATGTTGCTTTAATATCCTTTAGAAACTTTGGCTGTGCATCCTCGAATGTTTGAAGTTTTGCATAAGAACCATATCCCAACTTTTTGAGAATATCTCTGAGAACCATGGGAGATACACCCTCTTTTAAATTTACAGCTATATCATCCACATTTTGGTCATCACGACCAATCATAGTTCGAAACTGTTTATCAACCATAAATATTTTAGCACTAACATCATCAACCTTACTCTTCAAAATACCCTTTACAGTCACCTCACGAGTTGTACCATTTACACTTATTCGCATTTTAGATCCAGGATAGACATTGGTTAGCGCAGTAAATCCCGGAGCCTCAATATCAGTGTATTTTTTTATAAAAAACGAACCAACAAGTACCTTATCATAATCATCTGGCTCTAGATAACTCCCTTCAACGATAAATTTAGATATATCTGTTAATTTGTCCTCAGCCACTGGATCAATTCCAGAAAAAGTGACGCCTGTTTTTTCTTCATCAGTTTGTCTAGCTTTTTGTTTATAATTTACCTCAGCAGTTCCACTCTCAACATATCGTGCAGAGAAACTTTCTACCTCATCCATTCCTTCTAAAACCGCAATAATCTCGTTAGACTTTTCTATATAATCTTTTTTATCAAGTTTGGTTATTATAAAATCGCTTGTGTAGTATTTCCTTTGAGCTTCAACAGAACCTTCAATGAGTCCAACAAGAATACCAGACACAACCACAAGGTTGAGGAAAGTGAGAACCATCACAGAAATAATAAGGATAGTTGTCCATTTATTAGCCCTCCTTACTTGTCTTATCGCAAGAAACCAAGCGATTTTGATTCTTTGAATCATAATTTATTTAGCTTCTGGTGTGAGCATTATTTCATCCCCTTCTATAATCCCAGATATTATTTCTATATTTCCTTTACCATCTTTCTTACCCAAGATTACCTCAACTTTCTCTGTATTGTTATTATTTTTTTTCAAAACATAATTTTTATCAAGCTCAGATAAAACTGATCTTTCTGGAATTAAAATAACACCTGGTCGTGTTTCAATCACAATACTAACGTCAGCAGTCATACCTGATAATATTCTTTTATCAACCTTATCGAAAGCTAGTTTGACTTTATAATTCGAAACTCCATCACGAACTGTTTCTGCTGGATCTATTTGAATAATACTTCCAAAAAATACTTCATCACCATATGCATCAAGTTTTATTTCTGATTTATTGCCAATCTTAATTCCAGAAATACTTACCTCAGGAATATATGCTTCAACCTGATACCCTTCACTTATAAGTGTTATTTTTGAAACATTCGAAGCAACAGATTCTCCAACCTTTGCATCTTGAACTGATATAATTCCAGTAAACGGTGCAGTAATCACAGTCTTTGCTACTTGAGCATCCAAACTTCTAACATTTGCTTCCTCAGCTTTAACTCTCGCCTCTTGTATAGAAATATCTGAAAGAGACGTACTAAGATTACCTTCGTAAGAAATTAAATTAGAAAGTGCAGTATTAATATTTGTTCGCGCTGACGAAACATCAGAACGATAACCATCAATCATACTGTTTGTTAAAGTATATGATTCCTCAAAAGAATTAACCGCAAACGAAACTGAATCCAAAAATGATTTTACTTTTTGTACATACGCCTTTGCATCTGTGAGTGACTTTTCACTATAATTATTAACAGTAAGTGAATTAGCCAGCACCCCAAATTTAACCAATTCCTTTTCCACATTAGCCCTACCATCATTTATCTTATTTTTAGTACTGAAATAATCATAGAAAGTATATCTGATTTCTGGCCCAGATGTTCTAGCATTATCAAAAAACTGATCTACCTTACCTCGTATTGCATCATCAGATTTTGTATACGCATCAATAATAGAATTGACAACCTGCTCCTTGTTTATAGAAACGTCTGAAGACAATCCATTATTTTGAATTTTTGAAAGCTCCGCTTTTGCTTCTAATAAGTTAGCACTTGCCTTATCCCGAGATGCTCTAATATCAGATGAATCCAAAACTGCAATAGTCTGACCTTTATAGACAGCATCTCCGACTTTTTTATAGACTCCAGCTACAATACCCGATGTTTCAAAGGCCAAATCTACATTTTCTGCTGGAATAACTTTACCGGAAATGCTTACAACCTTCTCGAAATCCCCCCTGACAACCTTAACACTGTTAATCTCTGTAGAACCATTTTTAAATACAAAAATACTTACCCCAACCACAACTAGTGCCAAAATAACCATACCCCATTTCGTTTTTATAAAAGATTTTATTTTTTGCATAATTTGAATTATTTTTTGTTTTATTTGATTATTATATACCAAAACCATTATATTGACAAGATTATTATTCTGATACATAATTGACTAGATTTTACTAGCATTTATTGAAAAAATATGCTTTAATGCTAGTTACCGCTTCTGCGGTCTTTTTTTATAATTTAAATCAAAATGAACAACAATAACCCAGAAATAAGAAATATAGCCATAATCGCCCACGTGGACCACGGCAAGACCACGCTCACAGATGCCATAATGAAGCAGACTGGTGCCAATGTAGGTGAAGTATCCATGGACTCAAACGCTCTAGAAAAGGAACGTGGCATTACTATCTATGCCAAAAACACATCTATTAGATACAAAGATACTAAAATCAACATTGTAGATACCCCGGGTCACGCCGACTTCGGTTCAGAAGTAGAGCGAGGACTGTGTTCTTTTGGTTGTTGATGCTCAAGAAGGTCCAATGCCTCAAACAAGATTCGTGCTTAAGAAATCTTTAGAACTAGGACTTAAACCAATCGTTGTAATAAATAAGATTGATAAACCAGCAGCAAACCCGGCAAAAGCACATGATGAAGTACTAGAACTATTTTTGGATCTTGGTGCTAACGATGAGCAATGTAACTTCCCTACTGTATATGCTATTGGACGTGAAGGAGTTGCGATGAAAAATCTTACAGATGAGAGAAAAGATTTGAGTCCACTTCTAGATGTAGTACTTGAGCATGTACCTGTTGCCAATACAAAAGATGACGTGCCACTTCGCGCACAAGCATTCAACCTTGCATATGACAACTTCCTTGGACGTATGGCAGTATGTCGTATGTATGAAGGAACAATAAAGGACGGTCAAACAGTAACAGTCAAAAAACAATCAGGAGCAGTAGGTACAGGACGACTTACAAAACTCTATACATTCGAAGGAATCGTTAAAAAAGAAGTTCCGGTGGCTCACTCTGGAGATATTGTGATGATTGCCGGAATTCCTGATATTTATATTGGAGATACTATTTGTATAACACCAGACCAAGAATCACTGCCAGCTATTAACGTTGATGAACCAACAATCGCCCTAGACTTCATTGTTAATGACTCGCCATTTGCGGGACGAGAAGGAAAATTCGTAACAACAAGACAGATTAGAGACAGACTTGAAAAAGAATTAGAAATAAACGTTGGACTCAAAGTTGATTTCGGTGCCAACGATGCATTCAAAGTTTATGGTCGCGGAGAACTACATATTGGTATCTTACTCGAAAACATGAGACGCGAAGGTTTCGAAATGCAGGTATCACAGCCACAAGTTATTATTCATGAAATAGAAGGTAGAAAACAAGAACCTTATGAAGAAGTAACAGTAGATGTTCCTACAGAATTCTCTGGAGCAATTATTGAAAAACTAGGTAAGAGAAAAGGAATAATGAGCAACATGAAGCAGGATGGTAATCAAACTCGACTTATTTTTGAAATCCCAACTCGAGGATTACTCGGATACAGAAACCAATTCGTTATTGATACAAAAGGTGAAGGAATTCTTTGTTCTAGATTTATAGATTTTAGAGACTATGCTGGAGTTATAGAGAAACGAGAGGTAGGATCAATGATTTCTATGGAAGCTGGTAAAACACTTGCCTTTGCATTGGACAACCTACAACAAAGAGGAACTCTATATCTTGGACCCGGAACAGAAGTATATGTTGGACAGGTTATTGGTAACACTTCAAAGGGTGATGAAATGGAAGTTAACCCAACAAAAGGTAAACAACTTACAAACATGCGTGCCTCAGGTTCTGATGGAACAACATATCTAACACCATTTTATGAAGTGGATATTGAAAGAGGTCTAGAACTTATCCAAGAAGATGAATATCTAGAAATAACACCAAAAAGTGTTCGTATCAGAAAGAAACTTCTAACAAATACTGATAGAGCGAAATCGAAGAAGAAGTAATTCGTTTGGAGTACCAAACTCAAATTAAACAAGTTTCAATTGATCAATTTTCAAGTAAACAGCACCGAGGCTTTGCCTCGGTGCATTTATTCTTAATACATAATACATAATTCTTAATTCAATATGTATTTTCCAACCTTCGTTCTCTTGATCGAATACGCGAGTGCTGGAACTCCAAGATTTTTACCCAAATTATGTGCGAGTGAACGCATATATGTTCCACTACTACAACTGACTTTTATCTTAACAATTCTGTAGGGGTCCAACCCCTGCAGATTTTGTTGCCACAGATCCAAAATCTCGCTTTGGCGAAATACTCCTTTCACTCTTCCTATTCTCTCGTTTATTTCTTTCAATAAAATTTCTGAACTAATTTCTCTTTCTTCTAACATTTCAATATCAAAAATCTCAACTTCTTTAGTCGGCATTGTTTCTGGTAGCTCTCCTTTATTTGCCAATTCATGTAATTGAACACCATCTACAGTTTTAGATGAATATGCTGGATACTCCTGAACAAACTTCCCTTTAAATTTTTCTAATTCCCTTTCAATCTCTGAATTTTGAATTATACTTTTTACTTTTTCCTTTTGACTTTTTACTTTCCCCAAGATGTCGTATGTATCCGACTCAAATCCAGACAGAATTTCCACTTCATATTCTTTATCCAATCCTAAATACTTGCCCTTGTTTTTACATTCCTCCCCTACAAGAACCAAAAGTACCCCCTCTGCCATTGGATCAAGTCTTCCAGCATAAGTCATTGGTATCAAGGGGTCCAACCCCTGGATGACACGAAAGCGCTCCATACATTCAAGCGGTGTTTCGCCTATTTCCTTGTTTAAAATAAATAATGATTGTGTTTCTGCCATATATTGATAAAATACACTAATATGGAAGAAAAACAAAATAAAGTAAGCATTGATAGCTACAAAGGAGTTCGAGATTTCTATCCTGAGGATATGGCAATCCAGAATTATATTTTTGACACATGGCGCAAAGTTGCTAAAGAATTTGGTTATGTTGAATATGGAGCATCAATTTTAGAATACGCAGACTTATACAAAGCCAAAGGTGAACGAAACGAAGAGATTGTAAATGAACAAATGTATACATTCACTGATAAAGGTGACCGTGAAGTTGCACTTCGTCCTGAAATGACTCCAACACTTGCACGAATGATTGCTGCAAGGCGCAAAGGCCTGAAGCTACCTTTGAGATGGTTCTCAATACCAAACTGTTTTAGATATGAACGAACACAGAGAGGTCGCAAACGAGAACATTGGCAATTGAATTGTGATCTTATGGGAGTTACTAAAGATTTTTCCGCAACAGGTGCAGATGTTGAAATAATTTCACTTTCATACAAAATTATGAAGGAATTTGGAGCAAATGATGAGGATTTTGTTATTAAAATAAATAGCAGAATCCTGTTGCAGGAGCAAATAGGTGACAAACTTTTAAACAAAGATCTCTATCCAAAAGCAATGAGACTTCTCGATAAAAAGGACAAAATAGAAAAAGATGAATTTGATAAAGCATGGAAGGAAATTTCTAATGAAAATTTTGAAATTAATTTTGAAGCAAATAATAAAATTAATACACTAATAAATGCATTAGGAAAAAACGGAGTAAACAATGTTATATACGACCCAGTACTGACAAGAGGATTTGATTATTATACAGATGTAGTATTTGAAGTCTTTGATACAAATCCAGAAAATTCTCGTTCCCTATTCGGTGGTGGTCGCTATGATAATTTACTTGAAATGTTTGGTGTTGAACCACTTCCTACCGTTGGATTTGGTATGGGAGATGTGACAATCAGAGATTTCCTTGAAACTCACAAGCTCCCTCCATTCAATTCAAAATAGTTTTTATTATTCTGTATCTGTATTTATTCATAATTCTTAATTCCTAATACTTAATTCCATCTATATGAAAAAAGTAGTATTCGACATTGAAACTCGTAATGTATTTGAAGATGTTGGCAAAGCAGATCCTGCCCTATTAGATATTTCTCTTGTTGGAGTATATGAATACGAGACCGACAAATATTCAAGTTATCTAGTAGAAGATCTACCGAAACTCTGGCCAATACTAGAACAAGCAGATGTTTTAATTACTTTTAACGGAGATCATTTTGATATTCCTCTTTTAAATAAATATTATCATGGTGATTTGAGCAAAATAAAATCGCTGGACTTGCTTGTAGAATTCCGTGCTGCATTAGGTAGACGTGTAGGACTTGGCAATATCGCAGAATCAACACTGAATGTAGGTAAAAGTGCTCACGGATTACAAGCAGTAGAGTGGTGGAAAAAAGGAGACATAGAAAGTATCCGTAAATACTGTCTACAAGATGTAAAAGTAACCAAGGAAGTATACGAGTACGCACTAAAACACAAAAAACTAAAATATAAAGATGGTGACAATATTAAAAGTGTTATAATAGATACTACAAGTTGGGAAATTAATAATAATAACGCAATGACATTTTCATTGCCATTTTAAAAAATGGAACATAATCACGAACATCATAATCATGGTCAGAAAAATAATTTAGCAGTACCTATTTCTATAGTTATTGCTGGAGCACTTATTGCCTTAGCGGTATTTATGTCAAATAAATCCCCTTCAGCCGCTGTAGGTGGAGCGAATGAACAAGGTGGTGCAACTATCGAATCAGTAGCAAAATCAATAAAAATAAATGCTAAAGCTCTAGCAAAGTGTACTGAGAGTGACAAATATCTAACAAAAGTCACAGATTCAATAGCTGAAGCACAATCTACTGGAGGAAATGGTACACCATGGAGTATTGTCGTTACTAAATCTGGCAAGAAATATGCTCTCTCAGGTGCTCAACCAATAGAAAAAGTTAAAGCACTTATTGATCAAGCTATAAAAGATGAAGTGGCAACAACTGATGCTAAATTGGATAATTTAAAACCAGTTACAGCAACTGACCACATACGAGGAGATATAAATGCACCAGTTAAGATTGTTCAATTCTCTGACATTGATTGTCCTTTCTGTAAAAAATTCCACACAACAATGCAAGAGGTCATGAAAACTTATGGTAAGGATGGAAAAGTAGCATGGGTCTTCCGAAACTTCCCTTTGACACAATTACACCCAGACGCTGCAAACAAAGCTGAAGCATCAGAATGTATAGCTGAACTAGGAGGTAATGACAAGTTCTGGAGTTTTGTGGATGGATTGAGTAAGTAATATCTGAAATACAGGTAGTAAGTTGGTAAGTTTGTAAGGAAAATTTAAAAACTGCACCGCGCCTTAAGGCGCGGTGCAGTTTTATATTGAACCATCTAACCACCTTACAACCTAACTAGCTAACAAACTTCCCTAGATATTTATACTTTTTCTCAACTCACAGTACTCACAATCTTTCTCATCACAACCTTTGAGCAAAAATTCACCAGACATTATTTCTTCAAACACATTTTCTATTTCTGACTTAAGCTCAGTAACCATTTCACTAGTTAATTCAAATGTATGCGCCACCCTTTTAGCATTATCATCTCTCTTAACGAAATTTATTTGCCCACTATTTACATGCACTTTATTATCCATTAGTTCAAGAAACATTTTATAGAATGTTATCTGTCTGAGATAATTTTGGTCTGAATTCTGAGTTTGCCCCATCACCTCGTTACGAGACTTGGGTTTGCCGGTTTTAAAATCAATTACAAAATAACTCCCACTCTTTTCGTCCACTCTATCCACGTAACCTTTGATAAAAATATTATAATTTTGACCATTATATTCAAATGGATATTCATGCTCTAATTTGTACTCCACTTTGTAAAGCTCATCATCAGATAAACCATTATTAGCTACAAAATCAAGCAGTTCAGGTTTATATTCCTTGAGCACACTTTTTCTTTCTCTATCTTTTATTGCTTGCTGATTCATAAGTCTCTCAAATATCACATAAAACATCTCTGCCGTATGTTCTTTTTTGCGAAGTACTAAATTCCAATATTCCTCTAACGCATCATGAGTGACATTACCAACAAACAGACTCAGATTCTGAGCAAACGGAAATCGGAGGAGATTATTAAATAAATATTTATTTGAACATTGTAAGAAATTATTTAAAGCACTGACTGAAAATGATTGCGACAAGAATAAATCTCGATAGAAATCAATCTTATCTTTTGGTATTATTTCTTCAGTGAATTTTAGTGATGCTTTCTTTTCAATATCTACACGTTCAATTAGGTCCGTCCTTATTTCACCTATAAATCCTGACTCCTCATTCTCCCGGCCATCAATTTTAAACTTGGGGAATGTTAGTTCTAAATGTTTCTTGGCACGAGTCATGGATACAAAGAGTAATTTACGTGCGTCCTCTAGATTACTTTCTGACTTACCCTGACTTAAAAGTGTGTCAATATTAATAAAATTAGATCTATGTTTTGATTCACCCCAATCACTATTTGTCACATTAACAATAAATACGTTATCAAACTCAAGCCCTTTGGATTTATGAGCAGTCATCAAATTCACTCTCGATTCACCAACATCTTTTGGTATCGTCACCTTCATGTCATATTCAATAGCTTTATCCAGAAAGTTTTTGAAAGATTTTATATTTGCATTTTCATCTTTTGTCACAACCTGTTTTGCCATATCCGCAAAAGACCGTAATATTCCAAGTTTATGATTTAACACCACTCCATCAGAAGTTTTGAGATAATCAGTCTTTCGCGCAAACTCTTCAACAAGTAGTACCGGACTATTTTTTAAAGCAAAATCTGATAAATATTTTATTTTTCCTACTACACCCTTTATTTCCTCATCTTCAGATTCTGATAGTACCTCAAAGTACGACTTACTGCTCAAAGCAAAATCTTTGTTTATTTTATGAACCTTATCGATACTAATATTAAACACGCTACTGCAAAGTATCCGAGCAATGCTTTCATTATCATAAAAATCATTCAGTAGCTTTATTGTAGTCACAAATTCGATTGCAGATCGATCAGAAAAGAGTTCATTGTCATTATGGGTAGTGTATCTGATATTCAAGAGGTCCAACGCTCTAGCAATATTATCTTTTTCCTTATTTTGTCTGTATATTATTGCGATGTCTTCTGTATCACTATTTTCTATAATTTCCTTAACTCTCATTCCAATGTATTCGGACTCACTATCTTTATCATATAGAGAAACAAACTTTATTTTACCCGAACCAACATCTCTACCCTCTGCTTTAAGATTATTTTTATTAATCAACAAATCCGCTCTTTTTGATATCAAATCAAAAGAATAGTCCAAAATATTTTGGTGTGACCTATAATTTACTTCAAGATTAATTCTTTTGGCACCTTCATATCGTTTTTCAAACCCAGTAAAGTTCTCAAGTGTTCCTCCCTGGAATCTGAATATTGCCTGCTTCTCATCACCTACCACCATAATATTTGGCTTGTCTATAATATTAAACATGTCCAATATTTTATTCTGAGATTCGTTCGCATCTTGATGCTCGTCAGCTAAAATAAATTGATATTCCTCTGCAATTTCAAATTGTAGGTCTTTCTCCTTTTCTACTTTTTTGACCACTTCATTTATAACATCATCAAAATCATAGTGTCTGAGCTTATTTTTTTTGCTCTCATAAATCTCATAGACTTCTACAATCTCCCTCATCTTTTCTACCATTTTAAATTTTGGTTTTGCCTCACTTTTTATTTCACCTTTTGTTTTACCTCGAGTTGAAATATTATCTGGATCATTTTTAATATTATCCTCGTATATATCAATAAGCTTTCCCAACTTTTCAGGATCTATGAACTCACGTTTTAATTCCTTGATGTAATTTATGATATTTTTAATCTGGAAATATGGACTAAATGTAGATTTAATTCTTTCAAAATCACCATTATCAATTATCTCCTCAAACAATGTTATCGAGTCATCTTCATTTATAAACCTGAAGTTATTAAACTCTGCAAAATAATCATTGTATCGTCGCAGGATTTGTTCAGCAAAAGAATGATATGTAAATATATTAACCTTTAAAGCATCGCTTCCGATTATCTCTCGAAGCTTGTCTTTCATTGCCTTAACCCCAGACTCAGTAAAAGTAAGCGCCAGAATCTGCTCTGGACGAGTATCGGTCTCAATTAGAATATTGGCTATACGAAGTGTTAAAAGCGTTGTCTTACCAGTACCTGGCCCTGCCACAACCATCACTGGTCCATATATAGTATCCACCGCCTCCTTCTGGGATTTGTTTAATTCACTGTATTTATCTTTAAATTTATTTTGAAAAATTTCACTCGTAGCCATGTAGGCATTATATCAAATTACTGTTTTATCGGACATCCGACGTCCGATTACTCCATGGTCAAGCGCACAAACTCAGCGTCACCATTTTTCTTTTCCCATTTACCACTAAGAATTACATCTCGAGAAAAAGATTTAAAACTTTTTTCACTAAAAATCTCTCCCAGAATATCTTTGTCTATTATAGGTGACAAATTTTCTTGATACACACTGTAGTCAGCGAAACTTGAAAATTCATAAGTTTTTGCCCACTCCCAGGCATCATTAAAATTTTTTTGTGCACCTTTCAGTCCCCCTTTTGGATATAGTTCAAAAGTGTTTTTGACCATAATATAAATTGCGAGATACCGCAGATATATATCTTCCTCGATAGTTCTACCTCTATACCCTCCTTGAAAAATACTTCCCTTGCTTTCATATTTTTCATTAAAATGTTTGCTCATGCTACCTCCAATTTTTTTCATAAATTTTGCAATTCCGCCTTCCTGTATCTCTTTAAGAATAAAATGAAAATGGTTTGGCATAAGTGTGTAACAAAGTATCTTAACTATAGGTTTACGCTCTTGCCAATTAGCAGGCCATTCGAATGGATTTAAACCTTCAATATCTTTCTCCCACCAATCATGATTATGCTTATCATTCATGTAATATAAAAGGTGCAGAAAACGCGATTTGTCAGATTGGTCGCTGGTAATCTCCAAACCTCGTCCACCGCGCTTTATTACATGGATATAATTATTTATTGTAAAAGGTTCAACTCTCATAAGCTTATTATACACCCTTTCGGACATCCGACATCCGGTTAAAATATTAGCGCACAAGTAATCCTTGTAATTAAGAATTTCTTAATTTCTAAACTTTTTTTGTGCCCGCGGATTTTATCTTTATCGGACATCCGACGTCCGATTAGGATGCTAGCTCTGGGGTCGGTTCTGGGGCTTGTTCGGGTTCCGGTGTAGGATCTGGTGTTAGTTCTGGCAGAGGTTCAGTTTTAGGAGTAGGATCAGGTTCAGATGTTGGTTCTTCTTCAAGTTCCGCTACTTCTGGATCAGGTTCTGGTTCAGAAGTTGCTTCTGGCTCCGGTATTGGTTCAGGATCTGGAGAAGGGCTAGGAGTAGTAATTGTCTGTCCAGCATTTTGGAGAAGAGAATCAAGTTGTGATTTTGTGATACATGTCTCTCCACTATCCTCATTACCTACACAGAGAGTTTCTTGATGAGAGGTATTAGCGAAGAAGTGTTGAATTCCATTCTCAGCACTTGCTAGCCACTCTGTTACATGCCTGTAAACAGAATCAAAGAAACTTTCAGCAAAAGAAATTGATGCAGGAGTACTTAATGCTGTAGATGATGCAATAGTATTTAAATTAAGACTAATTGCTTTGATACCAAGAAGTGCGATTCCAGCCGGATCAATTGTTGAAATAGCGGTGTCAGATCCACCAAGTCCAAATGTAGCAAAAAAATCTTGTGCCATAGGACCTATATGCATAGTGTCCTGTGTTTCGGATTTGTAATTCCACTGTGTTATTGGTAACGTACTTATTTTTTCTAAAATAGAATTCTCATCTACTTCTTGAAAATTTTCTTTTAGATTTCTATCCGAAGCATTAGTCCAAGTTCCCCCAGTTGTTACGTATGCACCAGAAGCGAGACTTAGAGGTCCTAGGTATGGAGTGGTGGTACCGATGCCGACGTTGCCAGCACTCGAAACAACCAAAGTATCTCTCCCAGATCCACTAATAACGCTAAACAATGTACGGTCCTTTAAAGGATTTGATACTGTACCACCTCCACTATACACACCATCAACAGTAATTGAATTAGAAGTAATTGCTGTAACATTAAAAATTCTTCCTTCAAAACCAATAGCAGATCCAGGTTGATAATGCGCTCTTAAATCAGCAGATGTTGTAAAAGTACTTTGACCGTCTACACTTGTGACTGTACCTGCGCTCACCGTATCAGCAAGACTTCCTTTTACACTTAAAACATTTTTTATTGAAGTTGATGCGACTGACGCATCAATAACGTTTACATAACTATCCCAACCACTACCAACACCAATATGAATTCTAACATCTGACCATGTTGATCCAACAGAATCTGCGTAGAGTCTCATACCGGTATGATCCTGAAGATTACCTCCAAAACCAGTATCCGTACCCAATTGAAGAGAATTTCTAGCTGCATCTGTGGGTCCCATGTACCCAATACCAATACCACCTCCACTTATAGAAAGTTTAGTGGTTGGACTAACTGTACCGATACCGACGTTGCCCGTATTAAGAATCGTCATTCTTTCTATGGGTGTATTAGGAGTACTCGCTGTAAACACAGAGACACCGGAAGGTACTACCGCAATCGCAGCACCACCTGATGAACCAGATTGATAACTGTTATACAAATTGGAAGTCAAAGCAATTCCTTGCCCAAAGTACCAATCTTGTATTTCTCCCCAACTGTCAACATTACCGCCTGTCCGAATTTTGTATGCTGTATTTGAATATGATCCCGCACCGCCTCGAATAACACCCAAAACATCCAGAGGATGTGCTGGGCCTACCGTTCCAATCCCCACATTCCCTCCGTTAGTTACAATAAGTTGAGTTGCAGTTGAAGAGCCGACGACAAAGGATGGTCCTGAAATTCCGTTTGGATTTACTGAGAGTAGTCCCCACGGAGTTGTGGTGCCAATGCCGACGTTGCCATTAGACCCCACAACCATTCGAACTAATCCAGATTGGCTCTTGATTTGCAAGTCATTTGAACCGTTTGGTTTCAATAACAAAGGACCATCTGTCTGAGTCGCTTTACCCAACCATATCCCGGCCTGCATATCCTCAAACCCAGACTGCTCCGGAGAAACACGCAGGATTCCTGTTTCGTCATTCTGTCCACCGAGCATGGCGACACCACTAAGCCAATAACTATTATTTGCATAGACTTTGTTTATTCTATTGCCACTAAATGAACCAATTTCATAAGTACCAGCTACACTTGGAATAATATTCCCTCCCAAATTAATTTGCCCGTTATCTAGAATTGAAAAATTTTCTACGTTACTTGAATTTGCAACTACAAGTGCCCTATCTGTACCCGTTCCACTTCCTGTGACCGCGAATTTTGCAGATGGTGTAGTTGTCCCGATGCCAACGTAACCGTTTTTATTTATCCTCATCACTTCGTTTAAATACCCTCCATCTGCTGTGCTAAAAACTAAGTCTGTAGGAACAGTTAAATTACTCCCTCCTGATTGAATAGCCTTAATGGAAGCACCATTTTGGAAATAGTCGCCACCATTTCTTACACCGTAAAAATTAATCGCTCCCAAAACTTCATTAATAATTGTTGTACCCGACAATGATCCATTTGTATTTATAGAATTATTATGAGACTTAGTAAAGGACAAAGATGAAGTATTACTTGAGTCAGATGAGTAACTAGCAATAATAACGCTAGAATCTGATGCTGACTTAGTGATATCTAAATTGCCTGTAGGTGCTGTGGTCCCAATCCCCACATTCCCCGTATTGTAATAAATATCAGAACCAGAACTCGTCCACTGACTTGATATATTACTCGCCCACTCTGTAGTACTAGCTGTTAGAGGAATGACATATCCATCTTCTAGAGTAAGTGCGAGAGTACCAGATGTTTCAATAGGTCCACCAGAAACAGAGAGACCTGTAGGTGCGGACATATCAATACTTGTTACAGTTCCTTTGGGTGAATTATCAGAAGTTTTGTAAATACTTTCTGATGTTCGATATTCTGATCTGTTAATTAAACTCTTGAGATATTCAACTGTCGAAGCATTCATTGATATTAATTCTGTACGGAGAGAGTCTACGGAACTTGGGACATACACTGGGTATGAAGATCTCTCGATAATCCTCTCAGTGATTGTGTTTGTTCCAGGTAGAACCTGTGTACTTGGTTTAGAAACAACAGGTTGAGTTGAGGTTGCATTTGGACTTGCAATGTTTTTAGAAAATAAAGGAACAAAGTAATCAGAGAGTCTATCAAGAAAGTTTGAGAGGACTCCGCCAGCGCTAGCTGTTTGGCTAGAAGTATTTTTAGTAGCTACCACTCTGACAATGACATCGCTCCAGAAATCTGCAGTCCGAAGAATTGAATATTCCGCTGATTCTAAGATTTCATTACCTATATCTGTATAGAAAGTGATAATATCTGAGACAGGATTGTAGGCATTACCTGCATGAACGTTAATGGGTAGAGACGCGAAAAATAGTAAGGAAATATAAAAAATAATTGTGCGTGAAAAAACTCGCATTTGGAGTAATTTTACCATAGAAAACAATAGTTTTTTAAGATTTTGGGGTGGGGATAACTAAATTTGAAGTAAAGGTAAAAAGTGGGTAGTAAAAAATTGATTATAAAAAATAGTTGTAGGTAGTCCGACCTCCTACAACTATTCAATAGTCAATCGAGCAAATTCTTCTGAATTTGGCGAGGTTTAACCTCGCCAAATTTTAAATTCTAAACGATTCCTCGCTATTTTCCATCCAAAAATCCATCATTTTATCAAACTTTTTAACATTTTCAAAATACTTTGGGAACTCTTCCCTATTTAGTATTTGATTCTCAAGTCTCTCCTCACCTAAATAATCCATGTAGCTTGAGTATTTAAATTCTTTAACAAACTTCTTGGCTTTAAATATATTTTCGATTTTTTTATTTTTCCAACCTTTATCAATAATTGCTATTGAGTTTAAATGTATATATGAATAAGAATATTTGAGATAGATATCAGAGTCAATATGTTTTGCTTTAAAAGTCCCCGCAAAAAGAGCTCCGCTTCTTTTGTATTTTTTATTAAAATACATTGTATATGCTGTTGAAAGTTTTTGCATAAATAATGATATGCCACCTTCAACATTCTCCTTAATCAAAATATGAAAATGATTTGGC
Organism: uncultured Candidatus Saccharibacteria bacterium; assembly: GCA_964577785.1. Lineage (GTDB taxonomy): Bacteria > Patescibacteriota > Minisyncoccia > Phycocordibacterales > CAIRYW01 > JAQBQZ01. The sequence continues at coordinate 38,281 of CAZOAK010000003.1, forward strand.
ATCAGACACCATACCCCAATAGACACCAGCCGTTGCCCACGATCCATTTTTATAATCTTTTCAAGAGACCACTCGTCATGAGAATGTTTCGACAATTCAAAATTATTTTGAGAATTAGAAATAAACAAAAGACAAACAAATCTTTCATAATCTCGCACATCTGAAAAAATAATTCTTTTATCAACACCTCGATTATAAATGTGATAATATTCATTCTCCGAAATTTTAATTTTTCTGGACATGTTTTAGTTAATTGGGTTAGGAGATTGCTGGCGAGGTTTAACCTCCCTTAAGTTAATTATTTCACGTAATATCAGGATCCACAACCTTTTGTTGTGGATTAAAGGTTTGGTGAGGTTTAACCTCGCCAATTTTTTATCATAACAACAAACAGCACCGCGACAAAGTCGCGGTGCTGTTTAAATCTATCTTTTTACTTCTTACTTTTTCCTTTTTATTTTCTTTAGTAATTTCTCAAACGAGAGACTTTTTCGTGGCCTCGGATTTTATCTAGGGCTTTTGCTTCAATCTGTCGGATACGCTCTCTTGTCACTCCAAAAGTTTTACCTACTTCTTCAAGTGTGTGTTGAATACCGTCCATTAGTCCGTGACGCATTTCAAGAATTCGGCGTTCCTTTTCTGAAAGATCATTTAAAATTTCTTTAACTTGATCACCTAGAATTTTTTGTGAAGTTTCTTGATCCGGAGAAGGAATCTTTTCATCTGCAATAAAGTCTCCGAACGTTGTTTTGTCATCCCCATCATCTCCTACCGGAGTATCAAGTGATACTGTCGCTTGATCAATCTTTTCTATTTGGTATACCTTATCTACATCAAGACCCATCTCAACCGCAATCTCGTCAGGCATTGGATCACGTCCGAGATCTTGTGAAAGTCTTCGTACAACTTGTTTGTATTTAGCAATTGTTTCAACCATGTGCACAGGTACTCTAATTGTTCTTGATTGATCAGCAAGCGCACGAGTGATTGATTGTCTAATCCACCAAGTAGCATATGTAGAGAATTTATAACCTTTAGTCCAATCAAATTTATCCACAGCTTTAAATAGACCAAGATTCCCTTCTTGAATTAGATCGAGTAGAGTTAGATCCGCACTTCGTCCCACATACTTTTTAGCAATAGATACCACAAGGCGAAGGTTTGCTTTAGCCAAAAGATTTTTTGCCTCTTCATCGCCAAGTTGAATTCTCCGGGCAAGATCCTTTTCCTCTCCTGCATGAATTAGAGGATACTGTCCAATCTCTTTTAGGTACATTTGAATAGAATCGTGTCCCTCACCTTTACCTCCTGCATATTTTTTCAAAAATTCATCTTCGTCAGTATGAACTTCTAAAAGTCCTCCTCCTTCCAAAATATCAACTCCAGATGAACTGAATTTCTCATATAGTTCATCAAGGAACATCACATCGTCTTCAATAGTCGGAAACTCCTTCAAAATATCATCGTAAGTCACGAATCCGCGAGCCCGTCCTTTTATCAAAAGATTTTCAAGCTTTTTACCTGCATCTTCTTTCTTGGCAGCAACCTTCTTTGTGATTGGCTTTGGTGCTTGTTTAACTGACTTTTTTGCCACCTTATTCTTGGCTGGTTTTGCTTTTTTAACTACCTGCTTTTTCGCCACCTTTTTTTTGGGCTTACTTTTCAATACTTTCTTGACTACCTTTTTGGCGGGTTTTTTAGATTTGGACACTTTTTTTGTTATTTTCTTTTTCATATTAATAAAATTTTTGATAATTATTTTTAAATTTAATCATCTTTTAAGTTGATTTATATTTATCATTGAGTTTTGATAGTTTTAAAGACACTTCTTGGCAATGCTTTAGCTCATTTTCAATACCAATCATATCATGGATTGATTCAAGTTTTTTGAGTCTTTCCATAGTTTTGGTGAAATCTTCTTTCAAAACATCTTCTTCAAAATGATGCAAAAGTTCCCGTCCGACCAACGTAACATCTTTTGTATCTCCATACTGTATTTCTATTTCAAATAATAATTTATTCCTTTCGTCCTCACCCTGTGGTATTAAAGTTTCAAAATCTGTATCTATTTCACCCAACTTTTTTTTAAATTCATCTCGATAATTATCTGATTTTGATAATAAGTATAAATAGAAGCTGACTGCTTTTGGTACCTTGATTTGATTAGTTCTATTTGGGAGTCTAATTTCATTTTCCTTCACATCCTCATCTTTTATCTTGTTTAATTCTTCGGTCAAAGCATGTTCACTAATGCCAGAAACAAAACTGGCCTTTTGTAAAAATCTAGACCTGTCTATTGCACTCTGAACATATTTAATAAGAGGCAAAACTTTTTCTTTTAAAATCTTGTCGGCAAGACCCCTATCTTTTTCCGATTCCATGTTCTGAATAAAATAGTCGATTATATTTTGAGCATTCTTTATTGCATCACTCCAAATATTCTTATCCTTTGCTATAGCATCTGCAGGATCCAATCCTTGTTGCAAAAAAACAACTTTTGTCTCAAAACCTTGTGACAAAGCGAGCTTCCATGCACGAAGTGTTGCATTCCTCCCAGCATTATCAGCATCATAAGCAATAACAATTGTATCAGTTAACCTCTTAAGAATTTCTAGATGCCCAGAAGTTAGAGCAGTTCCTGATGATGCTACGGTATTACTAAATCCTGCCTGATGAGACATCAATAAATCCATCTGACCCTCAACCAAAATAACAAATTGGTTTTGCTTAATAGAAATTTTTGCAACATTATATCCATATAATGTTTTTGATTTATCAAACAAAGGAGTGTCAGGACTGTTTAGATATTTCGCTTCCTCGTCCTTTGCATGAAGTATTCTCCCGGAAAATGCAATAACTCGTCCAGCCGTATCAAATATTGGAAACATAATTCTGTCTCTGAATCTGTCGTAACTCTCGCCTTTTTCATTTTCTTTTATAACACCCGCATCAAGCATCTCTTTATCTGCATAACCCTTTGTCTTTAAATACATTTTCAAAGATCTCCAATCATTCTGTGCATATCCAAGCCTCCATGCGCGGAGAGTTTCTATACTTAAATTTCTCTTTTGTAGATATGATAAAGCTTCATTATTATCCTTCAAATTATTTTGAAAAAACTTTGTAGTTTCTTCTAAAATATCAAAAATTCTATTGTCTGAACCACCATCCTTACCCTCAAATCTCTCTATAACAACACCAGCTCTGTCAGCAAGCATTTTAAGTGAAGTTAAAAAATCTACTCCCTCAAATTCCTGAACAAAACTAAAAATGTCACCTTTTACTGCACACCCAAAACAATAGTAACTTTGTCTATCTGGAGAAATATAAAAAGACGCTGTCTTTTCATGGTGAAAAGGACATTTTGCTTTAAAATTCGCTCCACTTTTTTCAATAGTAATATAAGAAGATATGACATCCACTATGCCAAGTCGCTCCTTTATTTTTTGGACTGTTGTTGACATTTAGTTGATTACTTCAATTCAATTTACAAATTTGATAATTGAACCTGGGGCAGAAATTTTCCTGAAGAAAATTTCTGCCCATCACCCTCCCCTAACTACTCAACAAAAGCTTCGTCAGTAAATGTAGCCTTTAAGTCATCAATCATTTTAGCTTTCTCGCTACCTTTGAATCCTGAACCAGCAGGAATAAGTCTTCCAAGAATAACGTTCTCCATAAGTCCTTTGAGTTCGTCTTTTGCACCTTCAACTGATGCTTGAATAAGTACACGAGTAGTGTGTTGGAATGATGCTGCAGACAAGAAACTCTGTCTTGATAGTGACACATCAGTGATTCCAAGTACGATTGACTCACCTTTTGCTTCCTCTCCTCCATTTGCTCGTACCTTTTCATTTTCTTCATCAAGCTGAGATGATTCTACAGTTTCCCCCACAACAAGTGCAGTATTACCAATAGATTTTATTTTTACTCTTGAGAACATTTGGCGAACAATTATTTCAATATGCTTTCGTGACACAGGCTCTCCTTGAAGTTCATAAAGTTTTTTGATTTCACCAATGATGTATTCTTCAGCTTTATTCTTTCCAGCATTTTTAAATAGTTCATCAATATCTGCAGAACCGTCAGTTATGACATCACCTTTCTTAACATTGTCGCCTATTTTTACAAATGGTACACGAATTCTTGGGACCACATATTCGCCATTTTCTTTTTTAGCGAGTTTTTTACCTGTCTTTTCACCAAGTTCTGCTGTAATTGTAATAATTTTTTCTTTTCCATTATCTTGAATATCTGTAACGACTCCATCAGCATAAGCAACCACCGCAGGAGTTTTAGGTCGTCTCTTTTCAAACACTTCTTCCACACGAGGAAGACCTTGAGTAATGTCTCCTCCAACTGACGCAGCACCTCCTCCGTGGAAAGTACGCATAGTCAACTGTGTTCCTGGCTCTCCAATAGCCTGAGCTGCAACTGTACCGACAGCCTCACCTAAATCAACTTGTTTATTTCTACCAAGATCCATTCCATAACACATTGAACAGATTCCTTCGTGAGATTTACATGTCAAAGGTGATCTTACGAACACTTCCTCCACACCAGACTTTTCAATCATCTCTGAATCAAGTCCTGAAAGTAGATGTCCTTTTTCAAATAATGTTTTTCCTCCTCCATCCTTAACATCATTTAAAAGTACTCTACCTTTAATACTTTTTGAGATTGGTGATTCGATACCTGATGCAGTTTCTTTACAAAGCTTTATTCCTTCTTTTGTTCCACAATCCATCTGCGTAATCAAAACATCCTGAGCAGCAACGAATAGTCTTCGAGTTAAATACCCCGCCTTTGCAGTGTTCAATGCTGTATCGGCTAGACCCTTACGTGATCCATGAGTGTTAATGAAATATTCAATTGGGTTAAATCCTTCTTTTGTAGAAGATAAAATTGGTAATTCCATAGTTTCTCCAGATGCGTTTTGAATAAGACCTTTCATACCGGCCATCTGAGTAATCTGCGCCGCACTACCTCGAGCACCAGACTTGAACATTGTATAAACTGATCCTTTCTTATCTAGATTTTCTAGAACTACTTTTTCTACCTTACTTTTAACTCCGTGCCAAATTTCAATATTTTTTCTTGTTCTCTCTTCTTCTGAAAGAAGTCCTTCATTGTACTGTCCTGTCACTTCTTCAGATTTCTTTTTTGCATCGTTAATTATATCCTTCTTAACTTCAGGGACTTTGATATCATCAATACCCCAAGTAATACCAGACATAGTCACATACTTAAAACCAAACGCTTTAACTTTATCCAATGTTTTTGGTAGATTATCAATTCCATAACGAACCATGAGATCATTCATTATTGAAGCCATTGTCTTCTTATCAACCTCTTTGTTAACAAAAGGATAATCCACTGGCAAAAGTTCGTTAAATAATATTCTTCCGACAGTTGTCTCAAAGTGTTTATCTCCAATGTCTTTGAACTTTTCTCGCAGACTCTCTTCTTGGGGAGCAATAACAGTTATTTTTGCACGATAAGAAATTTCACGGAAGTTCAATGCACAAATAGCACTTTGGAATGATTCGAAATATTTACCTTCACCTTTTTCTCCTTCTACAATTGAAGTCATCCAATAACATCCAAGCACAATATCAAGCTTGTCCACTGATGCAATCAAATTACCTGATCCTGGCTTTAGAATGTTTTTGTCGGCTGACATAATATTCTTTGCCTCTAACTGAGCTTCAAGTGAAAGTGGAACGTGAACCGCCATAGTATCTCCATCGAAGTCAGCGTTAAAAGCTGTACATACGAGTGGGTGTACTCGGATAGCACTACCTTCGATAAGTATTGGTTTGAAAGCCTGGATACCAAGTCTGTGAAGTGTAGGCGCACGGTTTAGAAGTACATATTTTTCTTTGATCACATCTTCTAGAATTGCCCATACTTCTGGAATACCTTCTTCAATAAGTCGAGATGCTCCGCGAATGTTATAAGCTAATTCTTGTTTCAAGATTTCAGCGATAACGAACGGTCGAAACATTTCAAGTGCCATATGTTTTGGAAGACCACATTGATTTAAGTCTAGTTCAGGACCAACAACGATTACAGAACGTCCAGAATAATCCACTCGCTTACCAAGAAGGTTTTGTCGGAACAATCCTCTTTTACCCTTTAAGTTATCAGAAAGTGATTTCAACACTCTTCTCTGTGCTGCTCCAGCACCAGCATATGCAGCATTCCCATGTCTCTGTGAACTATCAATAAGTGCGTCCACCGCTTCTTGAAGAATTCTTTTTTCATTTCGAAGAATTACCTCTGGCGCATGAATTTCTTTTAGTTTTTTTAGACGATTATTTCTGTTTATAACTCTTCGATACAGATCGTTTACATCTGTTGTCGCATGTCGTCCACCATCGAGAGCAACCATCGGTCGTAGTGCCGCAGGAATAACAGGAAGTGCAGTGATAAACATCCATTCAGGTCGAATTCCCGAAGCAAGCATATTTTTTAGTACAGCCAATCTTTTATTTATTTTTTCTCTTTCCTGTGAATTCGCTTTATCAATCGCGATTTCTAATTCATCCACAATCTTTTTAAGATCTAAATTCTTAAAAATATTATATACGGCTTCGGCACCAATAGATGCTTCAAATACTGTTCCATATTTCAAAGCGTATTTGTGGTAATGAACTTCGTCTAGAACTTTACCAACTTTGATACTATCTATTTCAACCTTTGTAGAAAGTAAGAGATCTTTGATAACCTCTTTTGTTTTGTCATCAGTAATTGTTTTTATTTTTGCCTTAAATTCAGAATCCAAATCGCGAAGTACTCTCTCTTTTTCCTCCTCATTAACTTTAGTGATTAGATATCCAGCAAAATATACAACCTTCTCAACTTCTGCAGATGAGATTCCTAATACGAGAGAAATTCTAGATGGAATATTTCGGAGAAACCATATATGTGCAACAGGTGTCGAGAGTTCAATATGCCCCATTCTCTCACGTCGAACAATTGATCTTGTGATTTCTACTCCACATTTTTCACAAACAATTCCTTTATATCTTATACCTTTATATTTACCACAGTAACATTCATAATCTCGATCTGGACCGAATATTTTTTCGTCAAATAATCCAGATTTTTCACTTCTCTGAGTTCTGTAGTTCATTGTCTCTGGCTTTGTAACTTCACCAAATGACCATTCTCTAATTCTCTCAGGAGATGCGACCTGGAGCGTAATGTAGTCAAACTTTTTTGATTCTTTTCTTTTTATCATAGTAGTTTTTATTATTTATTATTTGTTACATTATCTCCACCCAAATCATCTGTCTTTTGTAAAGTTACGTCTAAGAGAAGACCACGAAGATTTGCTAATAATACATTGAATGATGCTGGTGAATTCGACTGTTCTATTCTGTCACCACGTACAATTGCATCGAATGTTGCTGAACGTCCAACAATATCATCTGATTTTACAGTTAACATTTCCCGGAGCATATAAGCCACACCGTGACCAAGTAATGCCCACACCTCCATCTCTCCAAATCTCTGTCCTCCACCTTGAGCTTTACCTCCGAGTGGCTGTTGTGTAATAAGTGAGTACGGACCAATTGAACGCATGTGAATCTTCTCTTCAACCAAGTGATGCACTTTAAGAATATCCATATAACCAATAGCGATTTGTTGTTTGAACGCCTCTCCAGTTCGCCCAGCAAATAGAGTTACCTTACCAGCCGCTTGGAATCCAGATTTTACTAATTCCTCCTTGATCTCTGTATCTGTTGCTCCGATAAATGGAGGCACGATAGCTTGATAATTTAATGATTTTGCTGCAAGTCCTAAGTGAATTTCGAGAATCTGTCCCAAGTTCATACGTGATGGAACTCCAAGCGGTGTAAGAACCATGTCCACCGGCACTCCATCTTTGTCATAAGGCATATCTTCTTCTGGAAGCACGATTGAAATAACACCCTTGTTACCATGTCGTCCAGCGAGCTTATCTCCCACAGAAATATTTCGAAGTTGTGCAACTTCAATATGAATTCTCTTTATAATTCCACTTTCTAATTTATCTCCTTTTTCACGAGAAAATACTTTAATATTTATTATTCTTCCTCTCTTTCCATTTTCCATTCTCTTTGAAGAATCTTTAACATCTCGAGATTTTTCTCCAAAAATAGAACGTAGCAATCTTTCTTCCGGAGTCAACTGTGTCTCACCTTTTGGTGTAATTTTACCCACAAGAATATCTCCAGGTCGAACTTCTGCACCAATACGCACAATACCTTCTTCGTCCAGGTTTTTAAGTTTATTTTCTCCAACGTTTGGAATATCAGGTGTAGTTACTTCAGGCCCAAGTTTAGTATCACGCACATTTACAATAAACTCTTCAATATGGATCGATGTAAATTTACTATCTTTAACAAGTCTCTCTGACAAAACAATCGCATCTTCATAGTTCTGTCCAGACCATGTCATGAACGCAACTCGAACATTTTGTCCTATTGCCATTTCTCCATCAACAGTAGTAGATGCATCTGCAAGCACGTCCCCTTTCTTAATTTTATCTCCGAGTCTGATCTGTGGTCTCTGATGAAAAGATGTGAATTGGTTTGTTCTTTCAAATTGAGCTAGCACAAATTCAATTTCCTTTCCTTTTGTATTTTTTAATTTAATTTTATTTGCATCAACATAACTTATTACACCGTCTTCTGGAGCAATAACTATTCTACCAATGTCACGTGCAGCTTTTTCTTCAATACCTGTTGCAACAAGCGGAGCTTCAGGGATAACACAAGGAGTTGCCTGCTTCTGCATGTTCGATGCCATAAGTGCTCTGTTAGCTTCGTCATGATTTAGAAAAGGAATCATTGAAGTAGCAATAGAGAAAGCTTCGTTAGTAGCAACGTCGATAAGCTGTACTTCTTTTTTGTCTACAAGTGTTGGCTTACCTTTGATACGAACTTCAATATCTTCTTCTAAAAGAAGACCATCTTTATCAGTCGCAGTTGCTGCATGAGCAATAACGTACCCTTCTTCTTCAAGTGCATTTAAATAAATTATTTCTTTTGTAACCTTACCGTTTTTTACTTTTGCATAAGGAGCTTCGATCATTCCGAATTCATTAACCCGAGCATATGAGGCAAGGTTAAGCACAAGACCAATGTTCTGACCTTCTGGTGTATGAATAGGACAGATTCTACCGTAATGAGATGGGTGCACGTCTCTAACTTCAAACGATGCTCTCTCACGAGTAAGACCTCCAGGGCCAAGAGCTGAAATTCTGCGTAGGTGCTCAAGCTCTGTTAGGACGTTTTCCTGTTGCATGAACTGTGATAGCTGGTTTGTATTAAAGAATTCTTTAATACGAGCCTGCAAAGGACGAGGTGAGATAAGTTGAATAGGTAGTGTTGCATCAGTATCAATTGTTGACATTCTGTTTTGAATATTCTTTTTGATTTGAGCCATACCAACACGAACTTTTTGTTGTAGAAGTTCACCCATAAATCTAACTCGTCTTGATCCTAAGTGGTCAATATCATCAGCATCTTCAGTAGGATTATTATTTAGGAATGCTAGGTGATTTATGATTGCAACAATGTCATCAAGAGAAATTGTCTTTCGTGTGAGAGACTTTTCGTCCATCGGTCTTTCAAATCTCTTATTGAATCTGTGTCGTCCAACACGAGAAATATCATATCTATCTTCATTAAATAGACTTGTTACGAATTCACGAGCATTTTCTGCAGTAGCCATTTCTCCATCACGAAGACGCTTGTGGATTTCCATACAAGCTTCATCTAATGTTTTAGCGTGATCTTTTACAAGAGTTGCATCTATATATTTCTTTGTGTCCTCATTACCTTTAAAAAGTTTTAGAATATCTTCATCTGTTTTTGCACCAAAAACTCGAAGGAGTGATGATATAGGAAACTTTCTTTTTCTGTCTATACGTACAAATATTGCACCATCTGATTCTGTTTCAATCTCAACCCAAACTCCACGAGCAGGGATGATTTTAGCACCAAAATAGTTTTGAGCTTTTGTATCACCAAGTGTGAAAAACACTCCAAAAGATCGTGCGAGCTGTGGCACGATGACTCTCTCAATACCATTTATAATAAATGTTCCTCTCTCAGTCATAACAGGAAAATCAGCCAAGAAAATTTCTTGCTCTTTTTCTCCTCCAAATACTTTATTCTTCAACTTAACAAAAATCTTAAATGGGGCTTCGTAGTTTATTTTGTTCTCTTTAGCATGTCTTTCATCATGCTTTGGTGTTCCAAGCTCAAACTTACCAAAAGAAAACTCAAACTTTTTACCAGAATAATCAGCGATGTTCTGGAATTCATCAAAAACTTCTTTAAATCCTTTTTCGATGAGCCACTTATATGACTCAACTTGACCTTCAACCAAGTTTGGCAAAGGTGCCAATGGTTCCTTAAAATTTTTAAAATACTTCTTATTCTTCGTGTTGGCCGATAGACCAAGCACATGCGATACACCACCCTCAATTTGTGTTTTAGACATAAATTAGTTTCTCAATATCAAAACCAAAAAAAACAAAACGGTTCCTCCTTCGATAGAGAACTGTTTTGGCTTCTTAAAGTTTAGTAGATGAGCAAGATGTTTAACTAAACGCTTATAATAAATATTGACAAGCTCTGAATAACACAATCTTGCTATGTCACGCGTGATTATA
>CAZOAK010000004.1:0-40992 GCA_964577785.1 uncultured Candidatus Saccharibacteria bacterium
CTAATCCCATACCTTGAAGAAAAATTCTCCCCTGAAATAAAATCCAAACAACTTGTCCTCATTGAAGGAGACATTTTAAATTTGACTGTAGCTCAAATTCTAAAAGCTTCTAAGCTTCTAAGCCCTAAGCTTTCAAGCTTCCCTTACAAATTAATCGCTAACATCCCTTACTACATAACAGGGGAAGTAATAAGGAAATTCTTTGAAGAGAAAAATCAACCAGAGAAAATGGTGCTCCTTGTACAAAAAGAAGTGGCGCATAGGATTGTAGCAAGAGACCTAAAAGAAAGTATCCTGTCTATTGCCTGTAAAGCATATTCAATACCTAAATACATTCAAACAGTTAAGCGTGACGCGTTCAGTCCAGCACCAAATGTAGATTCAGCAGTAATCGCATTTCAACATATAAATAAAGACATCTTCTCGGACGTCCGACATCCGAAAATAAGTGAGAAAAAATTTTTTGAAATAGTAAAGCTCGGATTTGCTCACAAAAGGAAAAAACTTTCTGGTAATCTAAAGAATATAAAAGCAACACTAAATCAAAAGAAATTCGAGCAGATAAAAGACAAGAGGGCAGAGAATCTCATGCTTAAAGATTGGATCGAGCTAATGAAAATTTAATTTTGGAAAGGTTGGTTGAGGAGATTAATCTCACCAACCGTTAAAAAACAACACTTCAGGGATTCTTAGAATCCCTGAAGTGTTGTTTTCCTTTAAATCCTAGGAGATAAAGTCTCCTAGGATTTTGCTAACTATAATATTGTAGTTCCAGTCCCGGGAAGAGAACCATAATTACCTATATTAATAGATAATGGCTCACACTCTTCTCCAACATAAATCATACAGTGCATCGCTGCTGGGACATTATAAGTACCCAGCTGACTTGAACCATAAACATTAAAATATGAATAGAATATACTCCATGGTGCCCAGTATAAAGTGATTGGTGTCATAGTCATATAATCAAAAATCATTGTTGAATTACCACCACATGTACAGGTTTCTAAACCCAAAGTATATATATGAAGTCCACCAAACGGGATCTCTGGTGTAAAAGCGCGAACAGTATTAATAGGATAAAGACTAATTATTATAAATAATATAATTGAAAATATTGATTTCATCTATATTTCTTTAAAAATATTAATAGACTCCGTCATTTCATTACTTTTTCCATTTTCATTATCTACTCTTATAGTGGTTGTTACGAGCATTGTTCTTTCACCAGTCTCTGTTTGATTATTATCTCTCCGAAAACCTGTAAACAAATTTGATATCACCTGATCCTTTAAAGTGCCTGTAACTGAACTAAATGCATTATTGAGTGATGTCATAAGAACACTCCCTGCCGTAGTGTTTATATTTAATTTTATAACTGTCCCATTATTGGTTGATTTTATATTTTGATACTTATTTGGCTGTTCAATAGACAAATAAACTGTATTTTTATCAGTAAATCCGGAACCATATATAGTGAGCTCATCTCCATCATTCAAGATGCTTGGTGAGATTTTGGTTATTTTTGGCGTAGTGGTCAAAGTTGTTGTAGCACTTGTTGTAGTAGAAATATTTATACTTAGAGGAATTGTAGTGACGGTTGTTTTGGTGACAGATGGATTTGATACTGCGGTACTTAAAATAGAATTGATTTTCTGTCTTGTAAAAGAACCAACATACCCAGTCCCAGTGATTAATCCAGCTGGAGCTAGTACTTCAGAAGCATATTTATTCTGGAATTTAATGACTGCTTCTTTAGTTTTAATGCCAAAATAATCTGTTTCATTACCCAAGGAGCCAGAGCCTTCACTTGAAACAACTGTGTCAGGGTAAGAATTCAAAAACTTCTGTAAGATTATTACCTCTGAATCCTTAATGCCTTGAAATAAATTTTTAGTAATCAAATCTGCACCAAGAGAAACATTGGTTAAAGATAGACTCACAATAAAACCTCCCACAAATACCATTTTTTTAAAATCTGTCTTCATAACTAACATTCTATCACATAAATAAGTTGTCATAAAAATAACTGTTAGTGTATAATTAATTTTATGATTGAGAACTTTGGAAAACCTAGCAAGAAAATTTTGATTCTTATTGCACTAGCTATTGTGACAATAATAACTATTTCAATAAACAAATTATATAAATCGGACTCGCCAACACAAAAGATCGAACAAGTCCGAAAGATTGAACAAAAACCAGCTCCAAAAATTGACCAGGCACTAGGAGACACGGACAATGACGGTTTAGCAGATTGGCAAGAAATACTGACTGGCACAGATATCAAAAAGGCAGATAGTGATGGTGATGGTACGAGTGATGGTAGTGAACTCAAGCTGGGCAGAAATCCAACAATACCAGGCCCAAATGACCAAGATAGCAATGCAATGTTCGCCACAACAACCAAATCATCAGAACCTGAATCCGTCTCAGACACAGTGGCCAGAAATCTGTTTGCTAATGCTGTATATATGAGTAATTCTGGGGAAATAACAGAAGAGAGTAAGCAGTCATTGGTGAATGATCTAATATCTGGTATTCAAAAATCTTTTACGTTTAAAGAGTACCCAGCTAATGGATTAGTGACAATAACGGATGAAAATCAAGATAAGCTTAGATTTTATGCATCCAGTTTTGCCACACTCCAAGTAGGAATGATACTTCAAATGCAAAAAAATATATCAAACATTGAAAGTGACATGGGAGTTCTGGGCGAAATTTACTCAAAACAAGCTTCTGACTTATACGCACTTCAAGTTCCTGCTTCAATAAAAGATATACACCTGCAAATAGTAAACAACTACAGCAAAGGTGAAGCAGTCTTTGAAGCGATAGCCAATGAAAAGAAGGACCCGATGAAACTACCTTTTGCTATAAAAGTCTATCAAGAAATCATAGTGGCCCAGCCAGCACTTGTTAGACAAATAGCACAATACATAAAAAATAATGGTATAATTTTTACAAGTAATGAAGTTGGTGGATATTGGAATGCATCAGAACAACAATAACAATTTTTTTATCAAGTACAAAAAACTTTTTGCCAAAGTTTTGGTTTCTGTTTTTGTGGTTTCAAATATATTAATGCCTATTTCTGTATATAGTGCAGAGACCACAACAACCACTACAACAAGTTCATCGAGTTCGTCCAGCTCATCTTCTTCCTCATCATCCTCAAGTGATCTCGGTACTAGCTTGGATGCCTTGATACAATCTTCAGCAACATGTTCTATTGGAAACATTCTCTCTAGATTAATATCTAACACCATAGGTAAAGCCATCCAGCAATTAACAACTTATCTCACCAAGCTAGTCACCAGCTATGTTACAAGTTTGATTTCTAACAAAGTTAAAACTTTGGTCGCTGAGCCTTTGGCTGTGCCAATAAAGAGTGATGCGATGTTGACTGAGCAAACAAATATCAAAAATGAGGTTAGAATGTTGACCGCCAAGTCAACAGGTACAGCTACAACAGATACTGATTCTTTGTTGACTGGATTTATAAGTGGACTTACAAATGTGTCTCTAGACTCAATTATGTTCTGTATCATAAACGAGATAATGGCATATATTACCAAGTCAACAATAACATGGATAAATAGTGGATTTGATGGTAACCCGGTATTTCTAGAAAACCCTGGTGCATTCTTAGAAGGAATTGCGACTACAGAAACATCCAATTTTGTTAAAGAACTTTCTGGTTCACAAGGAATGGTGGCTAACGGAATAAGTGGAACTATAGTAAGTATTGCAGATCCACTCAGGGATAGTGTGGTAAATTCAATAATTGGAAGTTCTAATACAAATTTTTCTACCATGGTATCACCTACTATGGGAACTGAGTTTACCAATAATTTAACTGGGTATATGTCAGGTACAACAAAACTTGGTCCGGGATACTTAGCACTACTTTCAAGTAGACCGGAAAACAATTACCATGGATTAAAACTTATGGCAGAAAATGAAAATCTAAATAGAATTACACAAGAACAACAAAACCAGGCTCGTCAACTTCTCTATAATAATGGTTACAAGTCAAAAACTACTTGTGCCAGTGGCAAAACCAGATCTGACGGAACGTGTTATCCATACTATTCTACAGTTTCAACAGCAGGTAGCCAGACCAAAGATGAGTTGCAGTCCAGAGGCATGATGAAATACATGCGTATATCGTTTGCTAACAACTTTGACTCAATCATCACAGCACTCGTAAATCAATTAATCAAAATCGCTGTTAACGAAATCTTTGAGGACAGTGACTAAAGAGTGAGTAGTAGTTCCAAACATTGATTTTTTTGATAAAAATTCAATGTTTGGTAAGTGATTAGTTATAAGTAATAAAATAATATTTGATGTTTTATATAATTATTTATTACTAACTATTTACTACTATCTAAAAACGACTTTGGCTCTAGCATTTTTAATACAAAAGGGTGTATAATTATAAATAATTTATAAGACTTAGTCTGAGATTTAGATGTGGAGACTAAGTCATAAATTATTTTCATACTCTATAAAAAATTCTCAATTTCAATAAAATGTTTTTTAAAGATAAAAAAAAGAAATTGCTATTTAAGTGTATTGCAGTTTTTTTCGTGTTGTTATTTTTTTTCAAATCAGCATCAGATGTGTCTGGTGTTACCTCAGATGTGTCTGGTGTTACCTTGGAACAAGCTGCCACTCTGTTTACAGGAATTGCAACCCAAAATACTAGTAGTGTCCTTAAAACAGTTTCAAGTATAATAACTGGAAAAGAAGTATCGAATCCAGAATCTGGTCTTTGCCCATTATTTCAGCCAGTATCATCAATAAAAGAAGCCATCTTTACAAGCAATAATGTTGGTGTTTTTGCATGTTTCTATCAAATTCTTTATGTTGTTTTAACTATAGCATCATGGCTTGTTTCATTATTCATGCTTGTGTTTGATTCAGTATTTACTCTTACAGTTGTCAATATGAAAACTTTTGTAGATTCCATCTCGGTTATTAGTGTGGGATGGACAGCTATTAGAGATATGTCAAATATTCTTTTTATATTTATGCTCCTATATCTCGCGATTTCTACAATATTACAGCTAGACGAGCACGGAGTTAAACATGGATTAAGTCGTTTAATCATAGGAGCCACACTTATTAACTTTAGTTTATTTTTTGTAAAAATCCCCATAGATATTTCTAACATCATAGCCATAGAAATCTACAATAAAATAAATACAAGTACTGGTGGAATAGGTACAGCAATGATATCGTCTGTCAATTTTCAGTCAGTATTTACACCAACAACACTGGCCACTGAAAGTACAACTGCAAAAATATTAAGCTCTCTTATACCAGCATCTAGCTTGCTAACAAACGCATCAGTGGTAGACCAAGAAAAAAGTGCTATTGCTTTTGCCGCCAGCGGTAGCCCCATAACAACCTTTGCAATGGCAATTATTATGATGGCAATAACTATATTAGTTTTTGCGGCAGTTATTATAATTTTTGTTAAAAGATTGCTTACTTTAATAATGCTTATGATTTTTTCTCCTTTAGCATTCGCTGGAATGGCAATACCAAATCATAATATTGAGCACGAGATAACATACAAGTTTTGGGGGGCACTGCTCAAAGAATCTTTTTATGCTCCAGCATTCATGATGATGATATATTTAGGATTAACCATCCTAAATAGTACAGGTTTTAAAAATGGTCTATTTAATGTGGACGACGGAGCATCTTTCATTGGTGGAGTTGTTAATGTTGGAACCATTATCAATTTTGCAGTAATAATTATTATACTTATCTTTGCTCTCACTGTTTCAGAAATGATGGGAGTTAAAGGTGCCTCTGGAGCTATCCAATTTTTTGATAAGACCAGGGGAGCAGTAGGTGGGTGGGTGGGGAGAAATACGATTGGAGCAATGTCATACAGAACCCTGGAAAAAACAAAGTTTGGTACAGAAATAGTAAAACCAATGCGACAAGGTATAAATCCAATCACGGGAAAAATGATACAAAATTCATTATTGAGAGGCGTGGTTAGTGGAACAGGGAACATGGCTGTTTCTGGATTATCAAAAATGGGTGAGGGTCACCATCACGATTTAGAAAAGAGACAAGAATCACTGAAAGATACTTTGAATGAATTCCGAAATAACCCTCAAAAGCAAGCGGAGATTATGCAACAAATGATTTCTGGTAAAGCTATGGGGCTAGGTGATAAGTTCACAGGATTAATCCAACCTGATAATCTAGTAACAGCTAAATATGTATTAACATCAATGAAATCAGATGATGCTGCGAACACAATTGCATTTATGAGAGACAATGCAATTAAAACCGCTACTAGCAAAGACGGTAGGGTAGATACCGTTCAATTGGCAGAGGCGAACCATAAAATTGATCATTTCCTAGATTATTTGGGTTCAGAAAAAGCTAAAGAGGTTGAGCAGCTAATCCAGACCAAACCGCTTGCATATCATAAGGTGAAAGCAAAAGAATTGATTGATTCAACCACTAATAATAAAAACACCCCTGAAGAATCAAGGCATCATTTAGAAAAATTTAGAGATTTTGTTGGTAGTCTAAACGATAAACAGGCATCCTCTGTATTCGGAGGACTTACAAAAAGTGAGGAAGAGAAGATACAGAAACCAAAACCAGATGGTACAAAATCAGACCTACACAAGGCATATGACGAAATAGCCGACAACAGAAAAGGTTTCAACTACGCCGAACAAGCACAGAGAGATGCAACAATGTCAGAATTTATGAAGGAAAGTATTGCCAAATCTATGTATTCATCACTTTTAAGAAACAAAATAGGTGAGAAGATAGAATCTGGAAAAGAAGTGAAGGGTAATGAATTAGAATTATTTAGAAGAATGTTAAAAAAACTTGATAGTATAGATGAAAGTACCAGAGCTCAAATGGATGGAATGGATTCTAAACAATTATTTGAAGAATACAAAAAAACAGAAATATATTCTAATGACGATTCAAAAAGTAAATATATAGGTAAAGAAAACGGACAACGAGTTTATGAAAAGCCAAGTGAGATTGAGGGTGAGAAAGATTGGAAAAACTATATTAAG
Organism: uncultured Candidatus Saccharibacteria bacterium; assembly: GCA_964577785.1. Taxonomy (GTDB): domain Bacteria; phylum Patescibacteriota; class Minisyncoccia; order Phycocordibacterales; family CAIRYW01; genus JAQBQZ01. The sequence continues at coordinate 7,077 of CAZOAK010000004.1, forward strand.
GAGGATCCTAAAGAGAAGAAATAAAAAAAATGAAATATACAGCAGCACAATATTATGAAGTAAATAAAAAACTCCCACCCGAAATAAGAGATGTTGTTGTTTCTACATCAACAGTGGATAAGCTTTATGAAATTGGAAAAAAACACAACCTTTTAATTGACGATATGGGTAAAATGGTTAATTTAACACTTGATATTATAATGGGAATGTCTCCAGCAAGAACCTTTGTTCAGGACTTATTAAAGGAAGTAGATATAAAACCACTTGAAGCATCTACTTTGATTAGAGATATCGACGAAGAAATATTAAAACCGATCAAACACATAATGATTTCTCTCTATGCAGATGGTGCTCCCAACAGACCATCTAGCTCTCTTGTACAATACTATGAAGAAGATGATAATCATCCATCGCTTGATAAGGATGCACTACTAAAGGAAATAGAGGAGCCAGTTGCATCTCCAATAAGAAAGGAAATGGTGATGCAACCAGCTAGTGAGGTAGCAAGCTCACAAGCTAGTAAGCAGAATTCGAGAGAAATTCCTAACAAGCTTACCAGCTTACCAGCTAATAAACTGGAAATTTACCACGAGGAAATAGTAGGAACAGGTAATGAGGTTACAAGCTTGTCAGGTAGTAAGGAAATAAAAGGGACAGCTAGCAAGCTAGTAAGCTTACAAGATAGTAAGGAAGTTCCGAAACAAATTCCTCCTCACCAGCTAACAACCTCACCAGCTCATGACCTTAATCCAAACAACCTAACCAGCTCATCAGCTAATAAACTTGCCAATTCAGATTTATTAAACAAAATTGCAGAAATGAAATTAAGTAAAACATTTGTGATGCCGAGAGGAGAGGGTGCAAATCAGCTTAAAAGCTTAGAGGTTCCAGCCCGCCCGTCACCCGCCCGACATACCTCAGACGGCAAGTCTTTGGCGGACGGGTCGCCTGCTGGCGGAGACATTGGCGGACAGGGTTTCAGCTTAGAGGGTAATAAATCAACAGAAACATCGGCAAATTCAAAGCTTAATAGTTTAGGGCTTAGGAGCTTAGAAGGTAATAGCACAAAACCAAATTTAGGAGCAACAAATTCAAATCCAATAAAACCAGAAGCAATCAACAAAACTGAAAGTCCAAAACCTGCATCAACAACTATTGATCCTTATAGGGAGAAGATATAGAACTCAGCTTTAAGGTTTCAGCTTTAGAGAAACTAAATAGAAATAAATGGCACCTAAAGGTGCCATTTATTTTGTTAAGATTCCTGGCAACCAACATCTTAAAGCTCTAAACTAATTTATGCAGTTACATTTAAATCAAATTGTATTATAATTACAGAGACTTTGAGATGTTTGCTCTTGGCTTTAAAAGCTGACAGCTTACAGCTCTAAGCTAAAAGCTAATTCATGCAATACCAAGTACCTCAATTTATTGAAATAGAAGACAAGATATTTGGACCACTTACATTTAAGCAGTTCGTATATATTGCCGGTGGTGCAGGAATGTGTTTTTTAGGATATCGTTTTATACCAATGCCATTTTCTATTTTTATAGTAGCACCTATTGCAGCTTTTTCTGTAGCACTCGCTTTTTATAAAGTAAACAACCGACCTTTTATAGATACTATTGAGTCAGCAGTCAGATTTTTCTTAGGAGGTAAACTATATTTGTGGCAAAAGAGGGAAAAGCCAAAAACTCCAGAGGAAATTGCCGAACTTCCAAAAGGTGCTATTTACATCCCGAAGCTTTCACAATCCAAACTAAAAGAATTGACATGGAGTCTGGATATTAATGAAAGTGTGGCCAACAACACAACAATGTCCCGCGACAAGAAAAATGGCACGTTCCAAGGTATGCCAGATCATTTAATAGGTTAATAATTTAGGAAATATATGGCATCTACAGGCAAAAGTTCACAAGATTTTATACCAATCAGAGAAATACGTGATGGTGTAGTGATACTCAAAGACAATGGTCTCCGTGGTATTGTTATGACTTCTTCAGTGAACTTTGCCCTTAAAAGTGCAGATGAGCAAAACGCTATAATCTATCAATTTCAAAACTTCTTAAACTCCATTAATTTTTCTATTCAAATATTTACAGAATCTAGACGATTGGATATTCGTCCATATATTGCCTTGCTAGAAAAGGTTGCGAAAGAACAAGAAAACGAACTCCTCCAAGTCCAGACTAGGGAATACATTGGGTTTATAAAAAGCTTTACCGAAAGTGTAAATATTATGACAAAGAGTTTTTTTATCGTTGTATCATACGAACCAGCAATAATTCAAGGGAAGGCTAGTATATTCTCTTTTTTAGGTGGTGCAAAAAGTAACGCAAAACAAAAATCAGAAAACTTTGAAGAGAATAGGACTCAGTTACTACAAAGAATGGAAGTGGTGATGGCAGGACTCACTAGAATTGGTGTACGTGCTGTTCCACTTGGTACAGAAGAATTGGTAGAGCTATACTACAAACTATTCAACCCGGGAGATACGGAGAAACCAATCAATCTTTCACAAATTGCCAGCTAGCTGGCAATTTGTGAAAGATTGAGCTTAGAGGTGTCAGCTTTCAGGTTTCAGCTTTTTTAAATTCCAAACACCAATAAGATTCTAATTTCGATAAATTTAATAAAATGATAAAAACTTACAAGGATTTAATAGTTTGGCAAAAATCAATAAATCTTTCTGTAAAAATATACAAAACATTGACTCTTTTTCCAAAGGAAGAGTTATTTGGACTTAGTTCTCAAATGAAAAGAAGTGTAGTTTCAATATCATCAAATATAGCAGAAGGGAGACACAGAAACACAAGAAAAGAGTTTGTTCAATTTTTAAAAATTACAATAGGATCTAGTGCCGAATTACAAAGCCAATTAGAGATATCGAAAAGATTATCATTTATTAGCGAATTGGATTATAATGAATATGATAAAACTTTAAATGAAATTATGAGAATGTTAAACGCAATGATTTTTAAGCTGAAAGCTGAAACCTCTAAGCTCTAAGCTAACCCCTATGAGTATCTTCGATAAATTACTAGGTAAAAAAAACGACACACCTCAGCAAGCGGTCACTGCTATTCTACCTCAAGAAATATATGAGAGTGGTGTTTTGGAATTGAAGGATGTCATCGCACCATCCGCACTCAAAGTATCACCTCGTGAATTAAATCTCGGTGACAAAATTGCTCGTACTTTTTTTGTTATTTCATATCCTAGATTTTTAACTGAAAGCTGGTTCGCGCCAGTTATCAACCTTGATAAGATTTTTGATATCTCTATATTTATTCACCCGATGGACACGGCTCAAGTCCTAAGGCAATTCCAGAAAAAAGTTGCCGAGGTTCAAAGTCAGATAGCCATGAGAGAAGAGAAGGGTCTTGTACGTGACCCAGTACTTGATACTGCATACCAAGACCTTGAACAACTTCGAGACCAGCTCCAGCAAGCTCAAGAAAGAATATTCGAAGTAGGTCTTTATATAACTATATACGGAACTACTGTTGAAGAGTTGGACAAAATAGAGGCAGAAATTAAATCTATTTTGGAATCAAAACTTATTTATATAAAGCCAGCACTCTTTCAACAAGAGCAGGGCTTCAGAAGTGTTCTACCTATTGGATCAGACGAATTAGGTGTTCACTCAAAGCTAAACTCTTCTCCATTATCCAGTATTTTTCCATTTATTTCTTTTGACCTTACATCTGACAAGGGAATACTATACGGTATCAACAGACACAACTCATCACTAATCCTTTTTGATAGATTCTCACTTGAAAACTACAACTCAGTAACATTTGCAAAGGCTGGATCAGGTAAAAGTTATTCAACAAAACTAGAAATTCTAAGGTCACTTATGTTTGATACTGATGTTATTGTTATTGACCCAGAAAGAGAATACGAATACCTAGCCGAAGCAACAGGTGGTAGATATTTTAATATTTCCCTTACATCAGAACACCACATTAACCCATTTGACCTGCCAAAGCCTCGTGAAGATGAATCACCTGCTGACGTATTGCGCTCCAACATTATTAACCTTGTGGGATTATTCAGACTCATGCTTGGAGGACTTACATCAGAAGAAGATGCGATAGTAGATAGAGCAATTACGGAAACATACGCACTAAAAGATATTTCTGCAGATGCTGACTTTACTAACGCAGAACCACCGCTTCTTTCTGACTTTGAACTTGTACTTGCTGGTATGGAGGGTGGGGAATCATTGGTTCAGAGATTAGAAAAATACACCAAAGGTACTTGGGCTGGATTTATAAACAAACCTTCAAACGTAGATATAAACAAAAAGTTTGTGACATTCTCACTTAGAGATATGGAGGACGAGCTAAAACCTGTTGCGATGTATATTGTGATGCACTACATTTGGAATGCGATTAGAGAGAAACTTAAAAAAAGACTTTTGGTAATTGATGAGGCATGGTGGATGATGAAATCTGAGGATACCGCATCATTCCTATTATCACTTGCCAAAAGAGGACGTAAATACTATCTAGGACTCGCCACAATCACTCAGGACGTTGAGGACTTTCTCCGTTCCCCTTATGGTACACCTATTATCACCAACTCTTCTATCCAAGTACTACTCAAACAATCTCCATCATCGATTGACATGATCCAAAAAACATTTAACCTGACAGACGAAGAAAAATATCTACTACTTGAATCAGATGTTGGAGAAGGAATATTCTTTGCAGGTCTAAAACACGTGGCTATAAAGATTATTGCTTCTTATACAGAAGATCAAATAATTACTTCTGACCCGTCTCAGGTTTTGGCTATTAAGGCTGCTAAACAAGCGAGGGAAAAAATATAGAACTTTTTCAATAACTCATCGAGACCAAGTCTCAAAGCAGTCGTGAATTATTGAAAAATTTCTATATAACAAATACAATAATAAAATATGAAAGAATTAAGTTTTATATTAGATGTGTGTCCATTTGTTGGGGGTGTAAAAATGCTCATCGAAGCTATTTTTAAAAAAGACATGACAGGAACATCCTTGGAGGGCAAAGCCCGTGGGATGCATTTTTTATTTGCAATCATTAGTTTAGTATTAGATTTTAGCACCGGAATCGGAGGATCAATAGCTAGAATATTCGCAAAAGGGTTCCTAAAAAGATTTGCGGTGAAAGTAGGCGGAGAAGCTGCAGGGAAAGCAGTCACGAGAGTGGCTGAAAATCGAGCAGGTAGATTAGTAATAAATTCAACTGAAAAAAGAATCAAGAAAAAAGCTGAGGATCTTGTACATGATACTGGCGGATACAGATCTAATAGCAAAAAAAGAGATGAGATAAGAGAAAAATATGGTGCAAATATACAAAATAATGAAGACAATAATAATTTTCAAAACTCTCCACAGCCAGATGTGATATTATTGGGTAAAAAAATCCAAGGGAGAGTCTCAAAATTAGGTCGTGGCAGTAAAGAAAATATTAAATCGGATGATCAGGATGAGGAAAGGGAACAAAAAATTGAACAGCAGAAGAGAGCTAAGGAAAACAGGTCAAAATCTACCCCAAAAAACAATGAGGAATACAGTGGTACGGAACATGAAAATAGAAACCCGAGTACATATGCTAATAAGAAAAAAGCTTACGCATCATTCGTGGGGGATTTCGGTAGACAAAATAATTCTAGCAGTCAACAACCAGATCGTGATACAATAATAAGGCAACAACGAGTTGCAAAAGAAAACAGACCTCAGTTTAAATACATAAAAAATGCTAACAGCCCAGAATCCAAAAAAGCAGCATAATATATTTAGAGTAGTTTTTTTGCTATTGGTAATTTTAGTGATATCCAAAAGTTCAATCTCTGCTGAAACAACGATTGATGCGTCAACGCTCCCAATTCCAAAACAGATTCCTGAACTAGAAGAGCAGGTCGGAGCAGAAATGAATCCTAAATATCCAAACCCAGGAGATACCGTCAAAATAACCTTGAGCGCATTCGGTACAGACCTCAATATTGCTAATATCACATGGTTTATTGATGATAAAATAACAAAACAAGGTAAAGGCCAAAAAACATTTGAAGTGATAGCGGGTAAATTGGGCCAGTTAAATATAGTTAAAGTTGAAATAGAGCCTCTAAATGGTAACAAAATAACCAAAACTTTTAATATAAACCCTCAAACAGTGGATGTTTTGTGGGAGGCAAGAACTTATACTCCTCCATTTTATAAAGGTAAATCAATGTACACTCCAGAAGAAAAAATTTTCTTTGTAGCCATGCCAAATATCACAAGCCAGAGTGGATCGTTAACAGATAGTAAAACGATAGTCTATAAATGGAGACAGAATAATACAGTCCTTGGAAGTCTCTCTGGGTACGGCCAAAATGTTTTACCATACACTGGCAACATACTTATGCGTGGGATAGAAACTTCTGTTGAATCTAGAACAGAAAGTGGAGTCACAGCAACAAATGATTTGACACTTTCACCTATTTTTCCAGAAACTCATCTATATGAAGATAGTTCAATATACGGAATACTTTTTAACAGAGAGGTAAGTGGTGTGTTTGAATTTGGAGGCAAAGAAGAACGAAATATATCAGCATTCCCTTATTTTGTTGGAGGAAGTAGTAGATTCACCCCTAATATTGCATATAGCTGGTCAATTAATTACAACAAAATCAATGTCCCGGAAAGCCAAAATACAATGACATTTAGAAATGTTGATAACCTAGAAGGTAGATCTCTAGTTGAAGTTGCGACCAAAAACAAAGATATGTTTTTACAGAAATCAAAGGCCAATACTACTATAGACTTCAAAAAAGTAGAGAAAGTTTTCGCTCTATAACTTTATCTTACAGGCATCAAATATCCTTAATATCACAAGATATATTCTTTATTATATTTGAGATATAATATACGTGATGATTAGAAAAATTTTATATATATTAATATTTGTCTTTGTCTCTACTTTATTTTTAAACCTTGACACTAAAGTATTTTCTGCTGAAACCAAATACACCGCCCTCTCTCCAATCCCTGGGCTTACAGACACAGAAGTCGAATTAGGAACAAGTAGTACTGGCTCTGGCACCGGACTCAGTGAATACATAGAAGGATTGTATAAATGGGGAGTTGGATTAACTTCAGGACTAGCTGTTCTTGTCATCATGTGGGGAGGAGTTGGATATATGACCAGTGCAGGAGGTAGTGGTGTAGAAGAGGCGAAAGGGAGGATTAGTGCGGCACTGACTGGGTTAATGTTGGCTTTGGGATCATTTATAATACTTCAGACGATTAACAAAGATTTATTGAAGACTACGTTTGAGTTATCGGAATTGACTGTGACATCAAGCACGTCGTCAACTAATACCAGCACATCAAATACATCCAGCTCAGAGATTACCAAATACACCGCTCTCTCTCCAATCCCTGGACTGACATCTTCAGATGTAACATTAAGCACTAGTGGTGACACATCTGGCACCGGACTCAGTGAATACATAGAAGGATTGTATAAATGGGGAGTTGGATTAACTTCAGGACTAGCTGTTCTTGTCATCATGTGGGGAGGAGTTGGATATATGACCAGTGCAGGAGGTAGTGGTGTAGAAGAGGCGAAAGGGAGGATTAGTGCGGCACTGACTGGGTTAATGTTGGCTTTGGGATCATTTATAATACTTCAGACGATTAACAAAGATTTATTGAAGACTACGTTTGAGTTATCGGAATTGACTGTGACGAGTACGAGTGGGACGAGCGGGAATTCTTATGTTTCAACTACTGGGGGTACATCCAGTGGAACCTCTGCATCTGGTACGACAAGTACGGGAAGTGGCACTTCTGGAACTGGCGCCACAGGAACAGGATCTATTGCTACAAACGCTCTAAATGGTATGACTTTCCCTGATCAATCTTTGAATGATTACACGTTGCAACAAATTAGCAGCTCTGGTTTGTTAGACATGAATCCGTCTGACGCTGCAAAATATTTTCCTAATGGTCAGGTCACAGCAGAAGGATATGTGAGCGTGCTCGCAAGTATAGCAGAAAGCGAATCATCATTTAACGCCACCGACAACAACAATCATGCGCATGTTGACTATACTGATAAGGAAACTGGCTTACCTGTTTATTCGGAAGGATTATACTCATTGAGCGAAACCGATTCAGCAGTAAAAAGTGTTGCCTCACAAAATGGAGTCTCTGTGCAACAAGTCCTTAGTAATGCTAATTATAGTACTCAAGCAGCAATTTCTATCCTCAAGAGCCAGATACAAAGTCAAGGCACTATAACTGGTGGAGCTACGACCGGTTATTGGGGACCACTCAGACGTGGCGAGTAATATTGAGGCTGAAACAGAAATGTTTGATCCTCAAATGATATAATAAAAAAAATGAAAATTAAAAAACTTCTTATCTTAATATTCTTCCTTTCCATACTAAATATATACCAAACATCTATTGGTGCCGAAACCACAGGTTATCAACCTCTTGCGCCTCTTGATGGGCTTACGTCAGGGAGCACGGTTTCAGTGAGTACTAGTGGTGACACATCCGGCACAGGACTCAGTGAATACATAGAAGGATTGTATAAATGGGGAGTTGGATTAACTTCAGGACTAGCTGTTCTTGTCATCATGTGGGGAGGAGTTGGATATATGACTAGTGCAGGAGGTAGTGGTGTAGAAGAGGCGAAAGGGAGGATTAGTGCGGCTCTTATGGGATTACTCTTAGCTTTAGGGTCTTATATAATACTAAAAACTATAAACAAAGACCTGTTAAAAACTACTTTTGAGTTATCTGAGTTGACTGTGACGAGTACAACAAATAGTTCGAGTGGGAGTAGCAGTTCATCTTCGAGTAGTTCTTCTTCAGGTAGTGCAGTAAGTACAGGTACAACAAATACGACAACCACTAATACAGGAACCCAAACAACAACTAGCACTACAGGTACAACAAATACCACAACTTCTGGAGGTACAACTAGCGGAACATCTGGATCAACTTCTAGTTCTGAACCAGCTCTTCCTGTATCCAGCGGAACTACTGGTACATCAGCCGGTGGTACAACTAGTGGTACTCCAGCAGACACAGTAGATACTAGTAATTCTGATATACCATATTCTGGCACTGGTTCATATGAAGGCATCCTCCCGCCTGCGGACAATAATATTGTTCATTAGTTTTATAAATAATTCTTTCATAGTTATTATTTTTAAGATACAATATAGATAATCATGAACAGAAAGATTATTCTCGTACTCACAATTATTTTAATCCTAATCATTGGTATATTTTTGTATTTTAAATTTACAGGAAATAACAATGTGCCGAACGAGGGAACAGGAGGGGGTCTAAAAAATCTACTGCCATTCGGTACAGATAATTCTTCAAAAAATACTCCAAATACAGGTAACACACCTTTAATAATTGGTACTAGCAACACATCAACAGAAGATGGTGATGGACTAAGTAATATAATTCAAAGACTTAGACACTACACGATTGTTCCAACATCGGGCCACATTGTTCTTGAAAAAGAAAAAGATGTTATTAAAGACAGAATCAAAGTAAAAGAAAAGGGATATTATATTAGATATATGGATAGGGCAACAGGGCATATTTTTGAGTCAAAATCTGATAATCCTGAAATCCAAAAAGTATCAAACACAACAATACCAAAAGTTTATGAAACTATTTTTACGCCAAGTGGTAATTCTTTAATCACTCGCTTTTTGGACGCTGATGAAAATATTATTTCATACTACATAACTCTTAAAGATAAAATAACCCCAGTGAGTACGACACCTAAAACTTCAACAAGTACCCAGACAGTGAATGCTAAAACAATTGAAGAAAAGTCTGTATTAAAAGATATCGTGGGTACATATTTAACTCCAAACATAAAAGAGGTTGCGCTGTCCCCGAGTGGCACTAAAATTTTAGAATCATTATATGGTGGCGATGGAGGAATACTGTCTATCCTAGATGCAAACAAAAAATCTAGAACAGTATTATCACATCCTTTGAGAGAATGGCTACTCGCAATGCCTTCCGAAGCAAAAGCTGTCATAACTACCAAACCATCAGGTCTATCACTTGGTTTTTCATACCTACTTGATACAAATACAGGGAGCTTAAGTAAAATAGTCGGTGGAATAAAAGGACTAACAGTACTACCAAACAAAAACTTGGTAACATTTCTAATAGGGAATACATCCAACTCATTAGAACTTTCTTTATATTCCAAGGATGAAATAAAGGGAATCTCTTTAAAAACTTTGCCAGAAAAGTGTGTCTGGTCAAACAAAATGGCTGATGTTGTGTTCTGTGCTGTACCAGAAAATATTCCTTTCGGCACATACCCAGATATTTGGTATAAGGGTAAAGTATTATTTAATGACACTCTCTGGAGTATAAATACAAAAACTGGTGAAACAAAATTAATATCAAACCTCCCAAAAGAAAGTGGGCAACAAATAGACGCAATAAATCTCCAAATATCTAGTGACGACAACTATCTAACTTTTATAAATAAAGTGGATCTAACTTTGTGGGGAATAGACTTAACACTCAAGAAATAGGTTGTAAGTTGGTTAGCTGGTAAGGTTGTTAAGGAAATGCACGGCACCTTTGGTGCCGTGCATTTCTGGATTGAATTGATTTTGTATTTCCTTACTACCTAACCAACTTACTATCTGACCAGCTGTTTTAGATGCTCTCCTCCTTCAAATCCTGTATAAACTTTATAACCAGCCTCCTCTCTCTACCTTCTCCTACGGATTCAGTTTTAATATTTGGTTCTTTCTCTAAATGTGAGTGCACAAGCATTCTTTCATAAGATGTCATAGGATCAAGCTCTACATTCATTTTGAATGCTCTAGCTCTTTCTGCCATCATAGAAGCTTTATTCTTTATCTGCTCATCATTACGTGCCCTCATTCCATTAATATCAACAATTACTCTCATTTCTTCACCATGTTTCTTTGCAACCATTCTTTTGATCAAGTGAGAGAAAGCCTCAAATTTCTCGTTCTCGCGTCCTATAAGCGAATGTTCTTCAGGAGACTCAATATTCACAACATAAGCACCATTCTTTTCCAGAACATCAATTGTAGCCTCTAGTACACCTAGAGTATCTATCAAAGATTTTGTTATAAGTTTTATGTCGTCTGTTTTTAATTCCATATTTACTATATTAATGATTCTTTGGTTGAAGTCAAATAACCCTCTATTTTGTAACGTTGTGACCTCTTCTTATTACAAATTCTTGCCCTGCAGTGAAAATATTACGGACAGACCAGTACAAAGGAAGTGCGCTTGGAAGAGTCAGACTTATAAAACCGATCACGAATGGCAAAACATATTTCATCTGCATCTGCATTGAATGAGCAAACTCTTCCTGCATAGTTTTCTTTTTATTCTTGTCTTCTACAGGTTTTTTCATGTGAATAGACATCACATACGCTTGTATAAACTGTGTTATTCCAGCAATTATGGCAATGGCAACATTCTTTTTACTTATGTCCACTATCCCCAAAAACATCATATTCACGTTTCCTGGATTTTGAATAAAAGGGTAAAGAAGTTCTGTATGAATGACCGGTAACCCATAGAAAAATATGAAATAGAGTGCAAGAAGAACAGGGAATTGAATGAGGATGAGCAAAATCATAGAAAATGGATTTACTTTGTGTTTTTTATACAAAGCCATGGTTTGCCTTGCTTGCTCTGCTTTATCTTTAATATCTTCTTTAATTTTTTTGATCTCTGGTTCTATCTCTTTGAGTCCAAGTTGGGTTTTAATAGACTTTTTAGATATAGAAAATAGAAGCACACTTACAATAAGAGTGAGTAGCACTACAGCTATACCAGCATCGTGACCAGGAATAATATCAATAAGCCAAACTAAAATATTATAAAGCGGAGCATAAAATAATGTATTGAACATAGGAGGTATTCTACACTATTTAGGGTAAATAGGACAGATAATGCAGCTTAGGGCTTAGGAGCTTAGAAGGAAAATGCAAGTGCAGCGCCTTTAGGCGCTGCACTTTAAAGCTTTTAAGCTGCTAAGCTTATTTCCTTCTAAGCTAGAATTTTCTTAAATTCCTCAACCATTTCACCCAAATCAGCAGTAATGGCAATCTTTTTTACATAAACAATAAAGTTCAGGGGAGGGATATTAGGTAAAAGCCCTCTTAAAGCCATTCTGGCCCTTCTTTTAGCCCTATTTCTATCAACACTTAATTTGCATTCCTTTTTTGATATTACAAAAGCACACTTAAAATGAGGTTGTTTTAAATCTAAGGATCTAATAGAAAAAAAGGGCGTGTGTTTAACACTTCCTTTTTTTGATATTTCTCCGATTTCTTCCCGCGAGAGACGGTAAATCTTAGGAAACATAGGATTATTAAGTATATTTAGACTGTAGTTAGTCTCTTTCTGCCTTTTTGCATTCTTTTTCGAAGCACCCTCTTACCATAAGCAGTTTTACTTCGGGATAGAAATCCGTGTTTTTTAGCTCTTTTTCGCTTTTTAGGTTGATATGTAACTGACATAAGAGACACTATAACACCAAATTGTTTTATCCGCAACCAATATTGTCAATGAATACTTAAATTTTGACACAAATCTATTTAAATGAGATTATCTTGAAATTATGAACATTCCGCTGGAGTGGCGAGTTCTTTCCAAAAAACTGATCGAGTCTGGACTATTCAAAGAATCCAGATTAACCCCATCGTCCTTACATAACATTGCCGAAAGGGGCAGGGCATTCACATTAATCAAACAACACGGCCTCTCCAAAACAATTGTTGCCTTTGGAGCATTATGGGACAGTAAAAATCCAGAATGGCTAGAGATTGGCACGATTTGGATAGACCCTTCCTTTAAGGGGAGGGGTATATCTTTGGAGATATTTTCCAGTCTTTCTAACTTAGTAGGGGATAAATCAGTGTTTTTGATCACCAAAAACCAAAAAATAGCTGATATAGCCAAGGTTGCTGAGTGGTCAACATCAAAAAAAATAAGTGATTCGCCTTGTTTTAAAGCAAATGCCATAGAACATGATCGACCCATTGGTGATGGGAGAGTGATTTATTACCAACAATCCATCTAAACAATGGGTTGTTTTTTTATTTCAACAAGTGAAATCTCTATAGATAAACATTTTCTCTTAGATTATCTAAGTTAAAGTTAACCAATACTTTTAATACCCGTAGTTTTCCACCATGAGACTATGTTTTTGACTTATCCACAACTTATCAACATACTTATGAAACATTTTCAAGTTCAAGAAAAAGTAATGCACTGTATAATATAGGACCAAGAGAGGAACATTTGGGTGACCTATAGTTCAACGGCGACTCGGACGTTGTGTTCGAGAATACTCGCACACACGATCCTCGCTTGTTGAAATAAAACGAATTATAAATCCTGTTAGAAAAATTAAGCAATTCTTTATAAAAAACAATATAAATATGAATAAGCAAGGAATGTATTATCAGCAACTACCTAACTTTTTCTAAACAGGATGAATGACAAAGAAATATTATGGAATAAAGTTTTGGCTGAAATGGAAATTTCTCTATCAAAAGCCAATTTCATAATGTGGTTTAAAGATACATTCATCGCAAAAATCGATGATGGAGTTGTACATGTTGGTGTCCCTAGCGCATTCGTTAAAGAGTGGTTTGCAAACAAATATCACAAGATGATATTCAAGGCCCTCCGAGATGCCTCTGAGCAAGTAAGATCTCTAGAATACATAATAATTAAAAGTGATTCTCGCAAAGAAATAGAAGATAGTGAGCGCAAAAAGCGCAGTTTTGCAGTAGGCCAAGAATTACCATTAGGAGACCTCTATATAAACAAGGAAGACAACTTAAACCCTAGATACACTTTCGAAAACTTTGTTATAGGGCCATTTAATGAGTTGGCTCATGCTGCAGCTCAAGCCATTATCAAAACCCCAGTATCTTATAACCCTTTGTTTTTCTATGGTGATACAGGAAGAGGGAAGACTCACTTGATACAGGCGGTGGGGAATCATTTAAAACAAAGTGATCCTAATAAAAAAGTTTACTACATAACTTCTGATAAGTTCTACCAAGAGTTTGCATCAGCAATGCAAGAAGGCAAAATTAATTCATTTAAAGATAAATACAAAAAATACGATGTATTTATTATGGATGATATCCAATTCTTATCTAAAAAAGAAAAAACTCAGGATGAACTATTTCATTTATTTAATCATCTTAACGATAATAATAAACAAATTATATTTTCATCTGACCAGCATCCTAACTATATAAACGATTTGGAGGACAGATTGAAATCTAGGTTCGTATCAGGAATGATTGTTGATATACCTGCACCAGATTATGAATCTCGTGTTGCCATAATTCGTAACAAAACAAAATCTAGAAATATTGATTTGGAACCACAGATTATTGATTATCTAGCAACAACAATAGAAGGGAACATCAGAGAGCTTGAAGGTTTGGTTAATAATATTACATGCCAAATGAATCTTAAAGGACGTCAACTTGATCTGGGTGAAATAAAACATTTAATAAAAGACACTGCTAAGCCAGCAAAATCTGTGTCCGTTAAAGATGTCCTTAAAGCAATCTCACAGTTTTATGACATTGAAGAAAGTACTATAACAGACAAGACCCGTAAAAAAGAGGTTGTAAAACCACGTCAAATAGCAATGTATATTCTGCGTGAAGATTATGGTGTCTCATATCCTGCAATTGGACAGAAGATGGGTGGCAGAGATCACACAACAGTTATTCATTCCTGCGATAAAGTAAAAGGTGACATCAAAAACAACAACCAATTACTTCAGGAGGTTAACCAGATAAGAGCGATGTTGTAGATTAAAATTCAAATAGTAGTAAATAGTGAATAATTGAATTCGATAAATTATTTAATACTCACTATTAACTAAAGTATGGATGGGGAAAAGGTTGTGGATAACAATAGGAAAAGATGTGGTTATCAACAAAAATTTTTTTTCAAAATTTTTACCACCAAAAAGTTAGATAGAATTACACATGAGAGTTGGGGAGTAAGTATGCTAAAAAATAGTATAAACAAAAAGAATTGTAGAGTTATCAACTTATGCACACACCATTATTATAATTAATATATCTTATATAAAATGAAAATAGAGATAATAAAGGAAAAGTTTTTGGACGCAATAACTCAAGTAGAAAGAGTTTCTGGTAAACATGTTTCTCTCCCAATTCTTTCTTATGTGGTTCTAGAGGTCAAGGAGGGTAGTGTAATTGTTAAAGCTACAAACCTAGATGTCGGTGTAGAAATATCTGTGGCAGCTAAAATTTTTGAAGACGGAGTGGTTGCTGTGTCGGGGTCTCTTATGAAATCTTTTCTATCAACTACTGGGAACGATAAAATAGTAACTTTAGAAACTAACGAAAATGTTTGTAAAATTGTTTCAGGTTCGAGTGAAGCAACTTTCAATACTATGTCCGCTGATGATTTTCCAGTTATACCAAAAGTAATCGAGGGTAAGAGTTTTGTTATAAATTCAAAAGAAATAGTTCTTGGTTTGAAATCTGTAGTTTGGAGTTCGGCCATTTCCACTATTAAACCAGAATTATCCAGTGTTTATATATACGAAGAAAATGATGAATTGGTGTTTGTTGCCACAGACTCATTTCGATTAGCAGAAAGGAAAATTAAGGCTAAAAAGGTGAAAGGATTTGATCCGATTCTTATTCCATTTAAGAACGCACTAGAAATTATAAGGACTTTTGAGAATTTTGGTGGGGATTTAGAAATAATTATCTCTAAAAACCAACTTTCTATAACAACAGAAAATATTCATTTATCATCACGCGTTGTTGATGGTAATTTCCCAGATTATCGACAGATTATGCCAAAAGAGTTTATAACTAAATCAACTATTTTAAAATCTGATCTGATAAATGCTCTTAAATTATCAAGTCTTTTCTCCAACTCGTTTAATCAATTAAGTATTTCTTTTAATCCGAGCACTAAAAATATTGAGTTATCAACAAAAAATACAGAGATAGGAGAAAGTAAGCAAATAATCAAAGGTATTGTCGAGGGGGAAGATATCACAATGTCCTTTAATCATCGATATGTCCTTGATTGCCTTTCTGTCATTGAAAGTGAGAGTGTAATACTGAAAATCGCAGGTCAAGGCAAACCAATGATTATTATGCCATCTAATAATATATCGTTTACATATCTTGTAATGTCGATGAATAGGTAGGGTTAATTATTCAAGTTTCAATTTACAAGTATCTAATTGAATTTAAGATTAATTATTCTTAATTCATAAATCATAAATCTATCCAATAAAATGCTCAATCTAAGTTCACTTTTAGAAAAATTTAAACACCTTAAAGACCCAAAAGAGGAAAGGGAAAAAATCGTATCAATAATTTCTAAATGCTTAGGATTTGAGATTGAATCAAATTTGGTAGATTTGAAAAAAGGGATTTTGTATTTAAATGTTTCTGGGTATATTAAAACTGAAGTTTTTATGAAAAAAGAGTTTATATTAAATGATTTGAATAAAGAAGGTTTTAAGGTAAGTGATATTAGATAGACAGTTATCAGTCCAGGTGTATTGACCTTTAATTTATGTGGTGTAAAATTTAGGTATATGAAATTAAAAAATAAATTCTCCGTATTTATTTTAGTAGCTTTTGTTTTTGTATATTTTTTTAATCTAAATAATATCGCAAACGCAGTCACACCAGATGCTTCTGGTAAATTAAGCGACACTGCAATAGTAAATGAGGAAGAGCCAGGACTCATGATAGATACAGGAGGGCCTTCTTTTATAAGAGGAGATAAATTTGAAGGTGAAATAGATCCAAACTTTTTACCACCAAAAGAATTATCTGGAGCAAATCGAAGCAATATGGCAATAAAAGACGTAACTTTCGCTGGAGTAATGCTTGCCCTGGTCTTTACAATGACTTATTTTATCTATAAAAAACACAACCAAGGCAAAATTGCCCATGGGATTTCGATATTTATATTGATTCTGATGATTATTGCTTTGGTATTTTTTATCTATGCCAAAATTGCAAATGCTTGGGACCCTTTATCTTCAACTAGCTGTGCAGTAAATGGCAACACATATTCTAATTGGGAAGCTCTGACAAGTGCTGTTGCTTCAAGCGGTTATTGTACTGGTGGTTCAGGTTATGTTACTGGCGGTTCAGAAAATCGCCCATCTAGTTATTCATGGAAATGTACTGGGTGGCAGAACGGAACATATGTTGTAACGGCTAGTTGTTCTGTTTCAGCATCAGGAGGATCTTCTGGTGGAGGATCTACAGCACCAAATTGTAACAATTAAAATATATGTTAAACCAAAAAAACAAAAACATAATAAGTAATGTACTACTAGCTTTATTGGTGATGGTTATTAACGTGGGTTACTTTAACTATGCGAAAGCGGATCTGTTGACTTCTACAAGTTGTGCTGCAAGCGGGCATTATAGTAACTATTCCTCCGCAAAAGCGGCTGCAGGCAATCCTTGTTCTGGTGGGGTGGGGTATTCTAGGGGTTATATAGAAAGATCTACATCGTATTCTTGGGAATGTACCGGTTGGAATGGTTCTAGTTTCTCCACAACGGCAAACTGTTCTGTGAGTTGGAACCCAGATCCTGTGCCAGCTCAACCATCCTGCAATTCAGCTGCTCCAAGTGCTACTGTCACTACCTCAGGGGGTATGACTGGTTGTCAGCCTGGTATGTATTATTGTGAAATAAAACAAAAATGTATACCAAATAATCAGTCTTGCGGTATCTGTGTTGCTGGTAAAAATTGTTCAGATTTGTTCGTGCCTAATCCAAATATACAACTTGAAAAAGAAGGTTCTGTATCCTTAAAAGAACTAAAAGCGACACCTTCAATAGGGAATTCGGGCTACAGTTGTGTTATAGATTGGAGTAAGGACACGTTCAAATCTTATGATAATTATACAAAATGTACTTTTACATCAAATAGTATTTCATTTGATTTTATTCCAGCATCAACAACATCTCCTAATTCTTATACATTAAACGATGTTAAAACTGATACAGTATCAAAGATGAATTGTATGCAAACAAATGACTTCGTCACAGATACAGTAGATGTGGTTTGTAGAGTTAATTGGGTGGCAGAAGAGGTTAATTAAATTTATATGCTTATTTAAATCAAAAACCACCACATTTTGTGGTGGTTTTTGATTTAATAATTTATACTTTGATATATGAGAATAATTTCAATAGATCCAGGATATGAAAGGTTGGGTATTGCCATACTTGAAAAAAACAAAGGAGGTAAAGAGCAATATTTGTTTTCAAAATGTTTTCAAACACCAAAAACAATATCCCATGCTGAAAGATTGGCTATGATAGCAGAAGAAATGAAGAGTGTTATTTTAAAATGGAATCCAGAGATACTGGCTATTGAAAAATTATTTTTGGCCACCAATCAAAAAACAGCAATGCTTGTGTCTGAGTCTAGGGGGGTAATTTTGTCTGAATCTGCAAGGGGCGGTTTAAAAATATTTGAATATTCACCACCACAAATTAAAGCGGCTGTTTGTGGTGACGGTAAGGCTGACAAAAAGTCTATTATTAAAATGGTGCCACTTCTTATAAAAACACCAAAAGAGGTTAAAATTGATGACGAATTTGATGCTATTGCTATTGGACTAACTTTTTTTGCAATAGAGAAGACAGCCAGTTTTTGAGCTAGGCAGTTAGTTAGTTGACTAGGAAAATGCACGGCACCAAAGGTGCCGTGCATTTTGTACTTCCTTACAAACTTATTGGCTAACTAGCTTACCACCTTCTTTCGAGTTTTCCCCACTTGCAAACTTTTTTATATTTGATAAAACTATAAATACTACTTTTGAAATTCGTTTCAAACAAAAGTAATTAAAAATAAATTCAAAAAATATGAGTGATGATGATAATGAGTTGAGAGATCCTTTTACAGAGAAACCAGAAGAAGATGAGGATGATTTGGCGGACGATTCTTTGGTTGATGATGGGGATGACGAAGGTGCTGATCTAGACGAGGACGAGGACGAAGAAGAAGATTTGTTGTGGGATACGGATGAGGAATAGACGAACAAGCTTTTAGCTTATAGGTTCTAGCTGTCAGCTTTAAATACAAATACCGTGCCCAAAGGCACGGTATTTGTATTTTTCTAAAAGCTCTAAGCAGGAACCTTTAACCTCTAAGCTTGTATTCTAATGAATCTATGTTTTCCTACTTTATACGTCCCACTTATGGCTTTGGCGTGAATGTCAGAAACTTTCTCCTTAGTATCCATATTTGTAATTGCACCTTCACGGATTAGTCTGACAAAATCGGATTTTGACTTTATTAAATCAGCTTTGATTAGTTCTTCTGATAATAAGCTATCATCTGAAACGATAATTTCCTTAATATCTGTCGGCGTTTCTTTTTTACTAAATACTGAAATAAAATTTTCCTCAGCCTTTTTGGCATAATTTTCACTATAAAACATTGAGACGATATCTTTTGCCAAAATCATTTTTAGCTCTTTTGGATTATCACCTTGAGCTAATTTATTTTTTATATTTTCTACAAAATCAATTGGCCTGTCTGTGGCCATCAGGAAATACTCATATAATAACTCGTCTTTGAGCGACATAACTTTACCGTACATATCATTTGGACTATCATCTATTGCTATAACATTACCCCAACTAGAGGACATTTTTCTACCATCAGTACCAGAAAGCATTTTGAAAGTAATGATATTTTGTTCTGGTTGTTTAAAAAATCTTTGAATAACTCGCCCAGCTTTTAGATTAAATAGTTGATCGAATCCACCAAGCTCAACATCTGCTTTTAAAGCAACGGAGTCATAACCTTGCATGAGAGGGTATAGTAATTCCCGAAGTGATATTTCTTCACCTTTTTCCAATCTTTCTTTAAAATTACGCCGCTCAATCATTTGTTGAACAGAGAAGGTCTCAGCAAGACGACAAATATCTTGGAAATTTAATTTTGAAAGCCATTTGCTATTGTAATGAAATTCTGACTTTTTCAAGTCGATTATTTTTCCAACTTGAGATTTGTAAGTTTTCATATTCAACTTGATCTGCTTTTGGTCTAGCATTGGGCGTTTTGAAAGTTTGTCAGACGCATCCCCGATCTGTGCAGTAAAATCTCCAACCAAAAACACAACCTTGTGTCCCATATTTTGGAGAGAGCGTAATTTTCTAAGAACTATGGCCCTGCCTAAATGTATATGAGGGGAAGTCGGGTCGATACCAAGTTTGATTCTAAGTTTTTTACCTGAAAGTAGTTTTTTTCTTAATTCATCCTTTATAAAAATATCTTCAACTCCACGGGTCAAAAATTCATCAACCCTTTCAACCATATTGTTAGTATTTTGTTGTTTCATTTTGCCATTTTATCATAAAACCAATGTTTTTGTATATCGTAGGGGTTTCATGATAGTATTATGGGATATGAAGGTAAAGATGCTTTTTAAGAAAATAGATGGGGCTCTACTCGTAATTGAAAATCAAATTATTCTAGTAATAAAGAAGATTTTTGTTTTCTTTAAAACAAAAGGCGGTAATAAATCTCCGAAAAGAAATTTTAAGCACATGGTAAAAAATACCCTTTTTGTCTTGGTAGCCTTGGCATTTTTTATGTTTGGGGGTGTGTTGTTATGGTTTTCTTCTATTGAAATACCAGATTTGGCTTCTTTTGATCAAAGAATGCTCGGGCAATCAACAAAAATATTTGATAGAACAGGTAAGGTTTTGTTATATGATTTAAACAAGAATATGAGGAGG
Source organism: uncultured Candidatus Saccharibacteria bacterium (assembly GCA_964577785.1). Lineage (GTDB taxonomy): Bacteria > Patescibacteriota > Minisyncoccia > Phycocordibacterales > CAIRYW01 > JAQBQZ01. Next base: position 27,915 of record CAZOAK010000004.1, read on the forward strand.
ACGGTTGTTTCTTTTGAAGAAATTTCTCAAAATATCAAAAACGCTACTATTGCTATAGAAGATAAAGAATTTTATAGTCACAATGGAATTAATTTCTCATCAATTATAAGAGCTGCGCTCGCTAACTTATCATCATTTGAATTTTCTCAAGGAGGATCAACCATTACACAACAAGTCGTTAAAAACTCTTTATTAACCAGGGAAAAAACAATCACTCGTAAAGTAAAAGAAATATTTTTAGCTTTAAAATTAGAAAGAACCCTGACAAAAGACCAAATATTAAATCTGTATCTTAATGAATCTCCATATGGGGGAGTGGTTTATGGTATAGAGGAGGCTTCACAAGTTTATTTTAATAAAAAAGCAATTGATTTGACTATTGCAGAGAGTGCTTACCTGGCAGCCATTCCTAAATCACCAACAAGATATTCACCATTTGGAAGTCATCGAGATGAGTTGGATGCGAGAAAAAATTTAACTCTGTTAAAAATGAAAGAGGTTGGTTTTATTAATGATGAGGAATATAAAAGTGCCAAAGAGGAGGTTGTAGAATTTAATGAAGAATTATCTGGAGGTATTAAGGCTGCACACTTCGTAATGTTTATAAAAGAGTATTTAGAAGAACAATATGGAGAAGAAATGATTGCACAAGGTGGACTTAAAATAACAACGACGCTTGATTATGAATTACAAAAAAAAGCTGAAGAAATTGTAAAAAGAAAAGCGATAGAGAATGGTAAGTTGTATCACGCAACAAACGCAGCGCTAGTAGCCATAGATTCAAAAACTGGACAAATACTGACAATGGTTGGGTCTCGCGATTATTTTGATGAAGAAATCCCTGGTAATTACAATGTAGCTACAGCAAAGAGGCAGCCAGGATCTTCATTTAAACCGTTTGTTTATGCAAAAGCATTCGAGATGGGATATAGGCCAGAAACGGTCTTATTTGACCTTGAGACACAGTTTTCTACAGCGTGTGACGTATCTAATACTACTAGTGTGGATCCTTGTTATTCACCAGGAAATTATGATGGTAAATTTAGAGGTCCTATGACAATAAGAAATGCTTTGGCACAATCTATAAATATTCCAGCAGTAAAAACTCTTTATTTGGTTGGTGTAAATAATGCGATTGATTTGGCAGAAAAAATGGGTATATCAACATTAAAAGACAGATCTCGTTTTGGTTTATCCTTAGTACTCGGGGGTGGAGAGGTTACTTTACTTGATATGACATCCGCATATAGTGTGTTTTCTGATAATGGAAACAAACACCCTCATACAGGTGTGTTAAAAATAGAAGATAAACTAGGTAAAGTTCTCGAAGAATACGAAGATGAAAGCGAAAAAATTATGGAAGAAGATACTGCACATTTAGTTTCAGATGTTTTATCGGATAATGTTGCTCGTACACCAGTGTTTGGTCCTGCATCTAGTTTGTATTTCCCTGATAGGCAAGTAGCCGCTAAAACAGGAACAACAAACAATTATCGAGATACTTGGGTTATTGGGTACACACCACAAATAACTGTTGGTGCTTGGTCAGGTAATAATGATAATACTCCAATTGATCAAAAAGTGGCGGGCTATATTGTTGCGCCAATGTGGCATGAATTTATGAATGAACTATTAAAAACAATACCTGATGAAAGATTTCCAAAACCAGAACAAAAAGATTTGTCAGATTTAAAACCGGTACTTCGTGGTGTATGGCAAGGACAAGGCGGTGTTCATTCAATATTATATTGGTTGGACAAAGAAAATCCGTTGGGTGATGCTCCAAAAAATCCATACAACGACCCTCAATTACCTTATTGGGAATACCCAATTCAAAAATGGTCACAAGGACAGGGGATGGATTATGGTGGGGATGGTGCTTCTGTAGGGAATCCGGCAAGTGATATGAGAATAAATATAATTTCCCCAACAAATGGTGAAGTAATTAAGAAGGGAAGTAGAGTAAATGTAAGTGTGGATATTGTTTCAAAAAATGCAATAAAAAAAGTTGATTATTTCCTAGAAGGTAGTTTTTTAGGTTCATCAGAATATTCTCCATACGGTCTCTCGTTTAATTTAGATAGTGGTAAGGGCGTGACTGGTCAGAATACTCTTAGGGTTGTTGTAACTGATGTTACAGGTAGTCAACAGGGAACATTTACAAATTTTGTAAAAAAATAGTTTACTTTTCTAACTGTTTTGGAAAAACTTTACCAACGTGTTTATGGGCACGCTCCGTAGCGATTCTCCCGCGTGGAGTGAGTTGCGAGTACGGGAACCCGCCGTCTCAAAACGGTGGGCTCGCAACGCAAGACCTTATGAGATATTTTATTATTTAATATACTAAATTTGTAAATTATAAAATATCCATAAGGTGTACTGCGACTGTAAGTCGCTAGAACTCCCGCGGTGCAGTTTACTTCTCTAACTGTTTTGGAAAAACTTTACCAACGTGTTTATAGGCACGCTCCGTAGCGATTCTCCCGCGTGGAGTTCTATCTATAAACCCAACCTGTAACAAGTATGGCTCATTAAATTCCTCAATAGTAGCTTCTTCTTCTGAGAGCGATGCTGCTATTGTGTTTAAGCCGACTGGGCCACCTTTAAATTTATCAATAATAGTCATTAATATTTTTCTATCTTGCTCAGTTAGCCCCATTTCATCAATGCCTAATAGACTCAATGCTTCTTCCACCATGGTTTCAGTTACTTCTGTTTTATTTACTTGTGCATAATCACGACAGCGTTTTAATAAATAGTTAGCTGTACGAGGTGTTTGTCTACTCCTTTTTGCGATTGCGTTTTTCCCGTTTTCATTTATGGAAACTTTTAATATTTTTGCTGACCTATCTATTATTTTTTCTATTTCTTTTTCTGTGTAAAATTCTAATCGATAAACACCGCCAGAAAATCTAGATCGAAGTGGTGAAGATATTAAAGCGATACGAGTTGTGGCTGCTATTAGGGTAAATGCTGGAAGTTCTAGTTGAATTGTTCTGGCACTAGGACCTTTGCCTATTATTATATCAAGCACACCTGATTCCATGGCAGGGTAGAGAACCTCTTCAATTGTTTTATTAAGTCTATGTATCTCATCAATAAATAATATATCTCCAGGAGAAAGATTTGTCAGAATTGAAGCGAGGTCCCCAACTTTTTCTATTGCAGGTCCAGAAGTAGATTTCATCTGAGAACCTTGTTCCTTTGCAATGAGGTGAGAGAGGGTTGTTTTACCTAGTCCAGGAGGTCCGTAAAATAAAATATGTTCTGGGATATGGTTTCTTTCCTTAGCGGCAGATAGTAGAATATGCAGATTTTTCTTTATTGGTTCTTGACCAATATACTCATCCCAGAGTGTAGGGCGAAGAGCTTGATCGAGTACCTTTTCCTCAACATTTTCTTTAGTTTGATCATTATTGTTTTGCATTATTGAAGTACTTGACATTAAAATAAGAATATGCTAGTATTATATCACTGTTCGTTAAAGATTACATCTTCTCATATTTCTCGAATCTATCTTTCTATATAGTTCGACGCTATAAATCTCTAAGCAATGGGACAATTTATTGTCTTTTGATATTGTTTAAAGGACGCTTTGGTTTGCTTGTCAATTTCTGAAGCTATCCTCAGAACACTATTTTACTTTTGGTCTAGTGCTAAAAGTATTGCTCAGAGATTTATATAGTCGAAATTTCTAAGAACATCGTATTGTATTTAGTATACTCACAGCAGTCGGTTTGTAATCTTTACGTAAAAAGGTTTTTAGGTTGTGTTGTTTCTCTCCATTTGGTATCCAAACATTAATTATATATTCTCTCAAACATTGATTTTAGAAAAAGAATAATATAATAAGTTTTAAAGTTTAAAAACTCGAATACCAAACGAAGGGAAGGAAAATACTAATTTAAAACACCGCGCCTAAAGGCGCGGTGTTTGCATTTAAAAGCTGAAAGCTGACACCTGAAAGCTTTAAGCTATGCTGTCACTTCACTCACAAATTCATCAGTATCAGGAGTGATATCAATCACTCTCTCAAGTTCATCTATTGTACTTATTCCATTTAAAACTTTTTGGGTTCCATCTTCTTGGAGGTTTAGAATGTTTTGGTGATCGGCAACTTTGGCAATTTCTCGGTCACTCGGATTCTCATAAACTATTTGTTCAACTGCTTTGTCTATAATAATTGCTTCATAAACGGCAACTCGTCCTTTGTATCCTGTACCGTTACATAGCAGACATCCGCCTTTTTTTGCTTCATATACCTCTGTCTCTTGCAAAACATTCTCACCTTTGCGTCGGATATTTGCGATGTGATATTCAAATATTTTTTTCTTGTTTTCTGGGATTGTAGTTTTAATAGCGCACCCGGTACATACTTTTCTGATCAAACGTTGGGCGATGGAGACACTGATACCTGATGTTAAAATTTTTGGATTAATACCAAGGTCAATAAGACGGGTGAATGCACCCGCTGCATTATTGGTGTGAAGTGTAGAAAACACTAAGTGTCCTGTGAGCGATGCGTGGATAGCGATCTCGGCTGTTTCTGCATCTCGAATTTCTCCTACAAGAATCACATCCGGGTCTTGTCGTAGTGTTGATCTAAGTCCTGCTGCGAATGTATAACCCTTTTCCGCTTCCACTTGAGTCTGCACAATACCTTTAATATGGTATTCGATAGGATCTTCAATTGTTATAACTTTTACTCCAGGTTCATAAACTTTTTTTAGGAACGCGTATAGAGTGGTGGTTTTACCAGATCCTGTAGGTCCTGTTGTGAGTATTAGTCCAGAAGGTTTACCCATTTCCTTAATAAATATTTTCATTAATTTATCTGGGATACCTAATTCTTCAAGTGGTGCAGAAATAGAATCAGGATTCAAAAGTCTCATCACGATAGATTCCCCATACGCTCCTGGTAATAGAGAAGTACGGATTTCAATATCTTTGCCTTGGAGCTTTACACTGAATCTGCCGTCCTGAGCATTTTGTTTTTTGTTTAACTTTAGGTTTGATAGTAGTTTGATTCGAGAAAGTATCATTTCATATGTCTCACTATCAAAGTCAATAATATCAACTAGCACACCATCAAGTCTGTACCTTAAACGAGTTTGCTTGTCTTCTGGCTCTATGTGAATATCTGATGCATTAAGTGATATCGCACCAGCCATCGTAATACCAATTATTTTGGATATTCTATAAACTCTTTTAATTGATATTGTGTCATCCACTAATGCTTGGATATCTGCAATAGTTTTAACTTTTTTTGATAATTCTAGAATTTCATCACTTGAAATATCAAGTGACCCAGCTTTGGTCGCCATTGCAAAAGATAGATCTTTGTAACGCCCCCATGCTTTTTCTAGACTTGCCATTGATACCATATATACATTCACTCTATAATCTTTCTCTTCAAATTCTTTAACTATTTGTTTAACATCTTCCTTGTTTGGGGATTGTACAGCGATAGATAGAATTCTACCGATCATTTTGAATGTTGCAGTTTTTGTAGCTCGAGCACGTTCTTCGGGAATCAGACGTAAGGCGTCGGTGTTTATTGTTATTCCAGATAGGTCAACATAATCTACTCCATATTTTTTGGATAGAATTTGTGCAAGCTGTTCCTCATCTTTTCTCCGGAGTAAATCTACTTGCTGATTCTGTTTGTCTTCATCGAATTGGATACTCATAAGTAGTATGTAGTATATCTTATATTGAATGTAGTATAAAGCCTTTTATCTGCACATTCTTTTGAATAACTTTGTGATAGGGTCATTTATATCATATAATTCAAATGTTATTAAATAAATCAAAATTGAAATGGAAACGCTATTACCTGTGGAAATTTTAAGACAAAATCAATCAATCTTGGAAGATCTTATTGCGGTTTATAAAAAGGAAAGAGAGCCAAATGTTGCAGAAGGTGAAAGAGTGCCCACCCAGGAAGAAATTAAGGATTTTGTGAATAATGAAATAGTGCCAAGTTTGGTTATGCTCGATACTAATGAAAAAGGTAGACGAAAAGATTCGCTCGTTCAAGTACTAAAAGATGCTGGCATTGAGGTGCCAGTAGATTTGCTTCACACTTAATTTATGATTGCAAAATCTATCGCTGATACAAGGAAATTTGCAAAAGACCTGATTGAGATTTTGTCCAAAAATAAAACAGACAAAGCCGTTATTTTAGATCTAGTAGGGGATTTGGGTGCCGGGAAAACAACTCTTGTGCAAATGATGGGTCGAGAGCTCGGAGTTAAAGAAACAATACAAAGCCCAACTTTTGTCTTGATGAAATCTTATAAAACAAAGCACTCTATTTTCAAAAATTTAATCCACATTGATGCTTACAGAATAGAGCATATAGAAGAAGTAAAAATATTAAATTTAGAAAAGATATTTAGTGATAAAGACAATTTGGTTTGTATAGAATGGGCAGAGAAGATTAGGGAAGTGGTGCCTGAAAATTCGGTAAAAGTAGTTTGTAAACTTTTGGAGAATGATAAACATGGGTATGAGGTAAAGGAAAATTTCTAAGTTCTAATTTCTAATAAAAATTTTAATAAAAAATGCTCCAAGGATTACTTGGGCATCTAGTTGAATGAACATGGTGGCTTAGCAAGATGGCCACAATTTCGGGAACTGGGTCATGAGCAGGTTGCTGACCTCGAGAGCACTCAGGTCTCCTTCAGTATCGAAGCTTTCACCTTGTCGGCTTTGTAGCTCAGCCTGTTTTCTCCAGTGATTGAGACGTTGTCTCAAGGTTTTGCCGACACCATAACTGTCGTAGTATTTGTACAGGAAACTTTTGACTTTGCGTGGATATCCTTTTCCTTGGGGCATGCGTAGTGGTCTGTTGATATTGACCTAAGGTGATACTATCATATAAATATAATTTTTACCTCACAAACCCACCAACTAACTACCTGGCAACCTTTTTCTGGTTTTTTTGCTACAATAATCGCATGGCAAATAAATCCAGAAAAACCCTCGTACTACTAGATGTTCACGCGATACTCCATCGTGCATATCATGCTCTACCAGACTTTGCTTCAAGCAAAGGTGAGCCTACAGGAGCTCTTTACGGCCTTTGTCTCATGCTTTTTAAACTGATAGAAGATTTCAAACCTGACTACATTGCCGGGTGCTTTGATCTACCTAAACCTACCTACAGACACGAAGCTTATGATGGCTACAAGGCTGGGCGCAAGAAAACAGATGGAGAGCTAGTGTCACAAATAATAAGATCTAGAGATGTCTTCAAAGCTTTTTCTATTCCACAATATGATAAAGAGGGATTTGAAGCTGATGATATGTTGGGGACAATTGTTGAACAAATGAAAAATAATAAAGATTTGGAAATAATTATTGCATCAGGAGATATGGATACAATGCAATTAATTGAGGGGGATAGGGTAAAAGTTTTTACTCTGAGAAAGGGTGTAAAAGATACTGTAGTATATGGTGAGAAAGAAGTGGTAGAAAGATTTGGATTCAAGCCAGTGCAACTCACTGATTACAAAGGGTTAAGAGGTGACCCATCAGATAATATAATTGGTATAAAAGGTATTGGAGAAAAGACTGCAACAACCGTTATTCAAACTTTTGGGACAATAGAGAAAATATATGAAAAGATTGAGGATGGTAAAAAAGAAGAGTTCAAAAAGATTGGAGTAACAGATAGGGTTTATGATTTACTCAAGGACAATAAAGAAGAAGCAATGTTTTCTAAAATGCTTGCGACAATTAGAAGAGATGCTCCGATAGAATTTACTTTACCTGATTCTTGCTGGTGTGAACATATTGATTTGAATGAAGTTAAAAATGTTTTGAAAGATTTGGATTTTAGAAGTATGGTACCAAAAATTGATACAATTTTTGGAGGTAGTAAGGTGGAAAGCTTGAAAGATGGTGCGAAAACTCCTAACAACCTAACCAGCCTGTCTGCCGATAGGCAGGCTCACAACTTAACCAACTCTGAGTTAGAAGAGCTTAAGATTGGTGTATTTGTTTTGAATTCAACAATCAGTAATCCAGAACTTTCTGATATTGAGTTTTATTCAAAGACTGACAATTTGAATGATGCAAAGAAAAATATTGAAGCTGAAATAAAGAGCAAAGGACTAGAATTTGTATATGAAAAAATAGAACTTCCGCTCATTCCAATAGTCAAAAAAATGCATGATGTTGGTATTGAAATAGACGCTGATTATCTAAAAAAACTTGGTAAGGATTATCACAAAGAGCTTGATAAGATTGATAAGAAAATATTTGAACATGCGGGGCATGAATTCAATGTTGATTCTCCAAAACAACTTGGTGTAATTCTCTATGATGAATTAAAACTGGTCGGTAAGAATATGAAAAAAACCGCAGGTGGGGCAAAGTCTACCAAAGAATCTGAGCTAGAAAAATTGAAAGATTTACACCCAATTGTTCCACTCATTATGGAACACCGAGAGCTTCAGAAATTGCTCGGCACTTATATTGATGTTATTCCAACTCTCTTGGATAAAGAAAATCGTTTGCATCCAACATTTATTCAGACAGGGGCAGCGACAGGTAGAATGGCATCCAAAGATCCGGGGGTCCAAAATATTCCTATTAAAACCGAATTAGGGCGAGCTATCAGATATGCTTTTGTGGCTAAAAAAGGTTCCAAACTCTGTGCTTTTGACTATTCTCAAATAGAACTTCGTATCGCTTCAATCCTTTCAGAAGATAAAAAGTTACAAGAAATATTTAAAAGTGGGGAAGATGTTCATGCTGGAGTCGCATCACAAGTGTTCGGTGTTCCAATAAATGAAGTCCAAGGTTATTAACTTCGGAATACTTTACGGTATGGGGGTTAATGCGCTCAAAACTAATCTCGGAAGTACTCGTGAGGAAGCGCAGAAATTCTATGATGATTATTTTAAAACATTTTCGACGCTCGCAGAATATTTAGAAAATGTTAAAAAGGAGGCATTAAGAGATGGATATGTCACCACTATGTATGGCAGACGCAGATATTTTGAAGGTATAAAATCCAAACTCCCTTTTATTCGTGCTGCTTCCGAGCGTATGGCTATCAATGCGCCAATACAAGGCACACAGGCGGATATTGTAAAACTCGCGATGATTGAAATAGATAAATTATATGGAGATGATAAAGATATTAATCTACTTTTACAAATTCACGACGAATTAATTTATGAAGTTAAAGATGATAGAGTGAAGGAAGTCTCTGAGAAAATAAAAAACATAATGGAGAATATTATGGATAAGGACAAAAGAAAGGGAATACCGATTGTTGCGAATGCGAGTGCGGGGAATAATTGGGGAAATTTAGAATAAGTATCAATTAATCAATATTCAATTATTCAATAAAACAAATGAACCTTGTAAATTGGAACTTGAACACTTTCAAATTTTTATTAAAAATTTATTATGATATATTTTTACTACGGAACAGATAGAGAAAAGATTCAAAAGACCTCACGGGCAACTTTTGAGGCACTTCAGAAAAAAAAGCCTGATGCTTCTTTTGTTTCATTTGATGATGAGACTTTGGATGAAAATGTTCTCCGAGATATTACATCTTCTCAAGGGCTTTTTGAGCGTAAAGTTGTGGCTCGTATTGCTGATGTTCTGGATGATAAAGAAAAAGCCGAAATGGTTTTGAAGTATGTAAAGGAAATGAAAGAGACAGGGAATATTATTGTTTGGTCAGAAGGTGAAATGAGAAAAGCGGATCTTGAGAAAATAAAAAAGAACTCAGAAAAGGTTGAAGAATTTGGAGTAAAAGAAAAAACAGTCAAAAAGTTTCCAAGTATATTCAAAATGACAGACGCGATAGGTGATAAAAACAAAAAAACAGCATGGGCACTTCTAGTAGAAGAATTTCAGAACGGGACAGCGAGTGAAGAGTTACACGGCACGATATTTTGGCAGATCAAATCTATTTTAATTGCGAAAAAAACTAAAACCGCAGATGAAGCGGGGCTTAATCCTTATGTATATTCAAAAGCAAAATCTTTTTCTAAAAATTGGGAGGAAGCCGAATTGAATAAAGCTGTTTCTGATCTGGTGGACATGTACCATAAAGCTCATAGAGGGGAAGTAGACTTTGAGGTGAGTTTGGAGAAGTGGGTTTTGTCTTTGTAATGTATTAATGATGGTATCGTCTTCTAGTGTAGAGAGTTAAGGATAGTTTACTATTTACTTAAATTACGAAACTAGAATTTTGAGAACTTTACGCATTACTCAAAGATTTTGGAGTTTTTACGATTCAAGGGATCTAAAGTTCTAGTTTTGTAATTGAAATATAGTCCCCTGTGGCAAAGGTCACAGGGTAATATTGGAGCTCTCTTTGCTCTCACTTTACCCGCGACAGAAACCGTACGGTTGGACTATAGTTCAACTTCGACTCGGACGCTGTGTACAAGGGTACTTGTCCACGCGCTCCTCGCTTGTTGAAATAAAAAAACCCAACACGATGCTATCGGTTGGGTGTTGAGAGTTGCTGTCTAAGTGTATGAGAAGGGAAGAGTTTTTCCGCCCCAGAATGGAATCACAGAGATTCCGTTGAAGTCGTACTTCTCAGGAATTGTCCATGGGTATCCAGTAATTTCCCGCTCTGATTCTGATTCGTGGACATTCAAATATTTCGCGGCATTACTGCTCACGAACGATCGGAATGTTGCGAAACCTTCACTTTTGGAGAAAAGACCAAACTCGTTGAGTGCTGTAGCGTACAGAAGTGTTCCTGCCTCGGTGGTATATGCACCACATGCACAGCGCCCAATGACATGTTTTTTGTCTTTGGGATGGGGTGCATCGTCTAAGCCACCCATTACCCAATCATGATTTTCCATCACGAATCTGATGAGATCGGTACGGTCTCGTTCCGTACGAATCGGTGGTTGGCAGGTTGCAGAAACATCACCGTGGTGTTTGTCTTCGTTACCGCACAAATGATGCGCAGTGATTGTAACAAACGTGTTTTGGTAATTTTTCTGCATCGTCTTGAGATGAGGAATGCACCGAGCATCACTCAAATGTTCCCAAGTCATCCGAAGCATCGGGAAGTTCTCCCGGATCATCCAGAAAATTGAAAGGAATGCGAACTCTGCATCTCGGCCTTCGAATGATTCGGTTGGGTGAGTTGGATGGAACAAGGCTGTCATGCCACACTCCTCCATTTCTCTTAGCACTGGCCATAGTTTGATGTAGTTGTACACTCCGTCTTCTGCATTGGTTGTTCTTCCTTTTGGGTAGAACTTTCCAAATTTCACCCCCAGCCTCACTGCATCACGAATCATTTTTGGAGTCGTGTTCTCAGTGATTTTGATTGTGGGAATGATTCGCATCTTTCCTTCGCATGCGGATTCGAGCATGTTTTTGTACTCAACAGCTTCACTGCCAGTAAAAATTCCTGGCTGTGTATTCGGCATCGCCAAATAAGTTGAGTAATGTAGACTGGCTTTCCGTGCCAGATGTTTTGACCATTCTCCATTGCGGAGGTGGCCGTGCGGGTTGATTGGTGTCGGAATTCGGAACTTCATATTTGTGCGGGTTAGTGTTTAGCTCTCAAGGAGCATCTGAAACGAATACTACTCTCTAAAATGTATTTTGCAAATTTTCGAAAATAAAAAACACTCTCGGTGAAGAGAGTGTTGAATGAGTGAATGAATTTAACGAAACCTCTACACAATTTTTCCGGTGAGGATTGTCGGTAGCATCATCCAGGGACGAAGCATTGCGATTGTGCCGAGTGCGATAGAATCAGCCCCAGCACTGAACAGTCGGACTGCTCCGATTGGTCCAAGTATTCCGCCTCCCGCATTCAGGTGGCAAGTTCCTCCGAGTTCACGGAAGTCCTTGATCCATTTGATAAGATGGGGAAGAATTGGTTTGCCTGAAAGTCCACCACCTCCGAATTCCGCTAGCGGAGAGTATTTGGGGTTATCATTTCCAAAGTGTTTCCACCACCAGACATTTGGCAAGATTGTACCGAAAGGGAATGTGTTGGTGACACAAATCCCAGCACAATGTTTATGTTTACTGATCTCGAGTGCCTGTGTCGGTGTGATGAGCAGGTTAAATTTTGGAAGAAGTGGTATCCCGAGCACCGACGCTATTTCGAGCGCCATGCCCACTTCATCAAAAAGTTCTGTCGTATCGTGTCCTGTGTTGGGGCAGGAGAAGTTCAGTTGCAGGGCAATGGTTGCTCTGAAGTCTGGCAGATATCGCCAGAGTAATTCAACAAACTCCTCTAGTTCCGCCAGTCTTTTTTTTGATGTGGGTGCAACTGACATGAATGAGATCATGAACGGCTTTGTTCTTTGTTGCCATTCACCTTTAGCAAGTAGTTCTCTCGCTCCGGGACCAGTCAGTCCCACGGCATTGAGTACGATTCCATTCCACCACATTTTGGGTGTGATATGGACGCATTTTGGAAACTTTTCCTTGGGCGTCATCATGTCATCTTCAGTTGGCATGAAGCCTTTACGTGGTTTGAGAGTTGTCGTCTTTGCCACAAATGTCACTCCCCAGAAGGAGAGTCCAACGAGGCGGAGACATTTGTGGAACCACCATCCTTCACCGAAAAATCCCTGGACGCCAGAGGCACCCAGACTCTTCCAAATAGTTTGAGCATTTTGTTTTTCATAAGATTCAATGAACGTTTGTTGTTTCTGTACTGCGGTATTTTTAGCATGAATTTTGAGAAAGAGGAAATTTGATTCTAGTTGGACCGCGAGTACGCTTATCGACCCCGAAATTCAATATGCCGTCGCATATTGAATTTCTGTCCTACAAGAGGATTTCTATTTTGATAAATCAAAATATGTCGAGCACCAGTTTTTTCTTCGCTTGTTACTACAAGCTCAAAGCAAAAACCGTTCGATTCCAACTCGCAAGCGCCCCACACTTGTTTGGACGCACAAAATACAAAAATCCCAGACGTTGGACGTCTGGGATTTTTGTATTTTGTGCGTCCAGTTGGAATCGAACCAACGACCGTCTCCTTAAAAGGGAGCTGCTCTACCGACTGAGCTATGGACGCAATACGTGAAAATATATCAGAAAAATGAAAAAA
>CAZOAK010000005.1:0-36558 GCA_964577785.1 uncultured Candidatus Saccharibacteria bacterium
CGGTTCCAGTGGTTTTGTTTACCCAAGTTGCACCTGAATCTGTCGATGTCCAAATGTCGCCGGACTGCACTGTAGCGGCAAGTTTTGTACCGTCAGACGATGATGTTATAGAAGTCCAATCTTGTAATGTTGCACCGGTTCCAGTGGTTTTGTTTACCCAAGTTGCACCTGAATCTGTCGATGTCCAAATATCTCCATCACCCCCATAAGAAACAGCAGCCAAATTACTACCATCCGCCGATGAGATTATTGAATACCAGAATTGACCAGAAGCCCCAGTCCCATCTGTTCTATTAACCCAAATTGGTACCGCAATAGCATCAGGTACCTGAGAAAAACATATCAGAAACAAAAAAAGAAAATATATTGAAAATTTAAAAAGTTTTCTCATAAAGCTAATTTATTTAAGTATTCATTTTAAATCATTTATTTTGGAATGTACATTATAAATATGAATCACACCTCTAGATGTGTTTCATATTTTAATCAATTACCTTATCCCCTTTGTCAAAGAATCTATCTCCTCTTTTTTATCTGGATTAGATTTTTTTGCCAATTCTAGAATTTCCAGCGCATCCTTTTTAAAACCTTTGACAATCAATAGATCGATAACTTTTTTATCGGCAAATACTAAAGGATTTTCCATCGTTTTAATTATTCTTATTCCTTCGGGTAAATTACCAGTCGCAATTAAAACATTTGCATACATCGTCTTTGGACCCTCAAAATTAGGTGCTAAATCATAAGCTATTCTAATAGTTTCAACCCCTAAACTAGCAAACTTCCTGTCATTCTCCTTATCTGCATATCCAAAATATGATTTTGCTAAAGAATAATATATTTGTTGTTTTTTTGGCGAAAGTTCTTTTGCCTTTTCTAAAACAGAAATGGACTCAGTATATAATCCAACATCAGAGAGGAAGGCACCGAGTAATACATATCCCCTAACATCCTGTGGGTATTCTTTTGTATATTTATCCAATTCTTCAATAGTTTTTAGTGCAAATTTATTCTTATCGTCATTTGAAATACCGGTCGCTGAAAGAACACTTATGGCAATACGTGACATTTGTTCCAGAGATTCAAATCTCCCAACCCTACTAAAATTTATAGCATCCGTAATCAACTCAAGATTTTTAGAGACACCTTCTTTTTGCTGACCCAGAGATTTAGTTAAAGTAATATTCTGTCTATAAGAATTAAGGTTTAAAAAAAGTATCAATATTACCGCGAACGCGATTATTGATATAAAAAATGGTGCACCGATCTTATCGACGCCTGATTTCTTGGATTTATTTTCATCAGTCCTTGCATCCGCCAATCCCAGAATCAAAACAAATAACATGTAGCTTATAAGATTATCAAAAATAAACATACTCAGAAATGCGTAAGCAGAAAATAACCCAATTAATACAGCCCTTTCTTTTTGATTAAAAAAAGTACTTTTAATCAATGTTGTAATAGCAAAGATGTATAGAGATATATAACCAACAAATCCCAATATGCCCCCTGCAATAAGCCAATCTAGAAATGAATTATGCGTACGGTCAAACCACGGCTCATGAGCTATCATTTCAGGACGATAATATTTAGCAAAAGCAAACAAGAAATTATCTTGACCCCATCCAATAATCGGGTTTTCTCTGAACGCTTCAATGGCCATTGGCCAGATAATTCCTCTAGCCTGAGTTTTGCTTTCACTAAAAGAAATATTTGCAAAACGATTAAGCACAGGACTGGTCTGAATAAAATCAGCTTTTCTAAAGACAACAAATCCTGAAACAAAAACTAAAATAGTAATGAGTGCCCCTACTGCAATATTTTTTATTAGCTTATTTTCCTTTTCGGTAAAAATGATTATGGTTGCAGATAACAGTAATCCGCCAATAAACCCAAGTATTGCACCTCTGGTAGCTGTGTAATATAGGACAATTGTCTGAGACAGAATAACAAACGAATACAGAACAGCCGTAAATATATTTTCAAATTTAGATAGCTTTTTATTAAATCTCATGAACAGTACCTTGATTAAAAGAATCAAAGCAACGAGACCAATTATATCCCCAGCACTGCTTGATGGAATGTTTTTAAAGTAGATACTTATTGGATAATATAAGATATAGATAACCGCTCCAATAGCAACAGAGTCTCCTATTCCTTTGATTTTGTTTCCATTTGAAACCCATAGATATAAAAAAAAGAAAATATGAAATACAAGATAAGTAGCCAAGTATGCAGAGTTCCCAAGTGTTCCATCCAATCGACTAGCTCCTTGATTTATTGCTGCTCCACCAAAAAACTGCAAGAACGCAAACAAAGTCATAAACACCGAAACCGATACTGTGGAATAAATCATCATCATCCAATCCTTCTTTTCCTTTAAAACAGAAACTAAAACAACAAAGTATGCAAACATATGTGCGAGCATCACAAACCCCTCCATTCTCTCAAAGTTACTGAAGAATGCTTTAGTAGGGTTAACTGCAAAAACATCAGCCACAAACATTACCCCAACAAACGAAGCAAAAGCTATCAAGAGATTGTTCCGCTTCGGTCTATAACTACTATCAGAAATAGCTAGAGCTATATATAGACACAAACAAATCTCAACAGCCACTCGAAACAAAAAGTTCTTACCCGTAATAAACGGAAAGTACATGTCCGAAATCACAACCATGGATACGAGCGGTATACCAAACAAGATTGTCTTTATTGTGTTTTTGATTATGTTGTTCATATATAATAATTCAATTTATTTTTTAATTACCTTGGTTTTATTAATGAGCCAAGAACTGGACTGAACTTTACCACCTTTTCCAACACCAAATTCTACTTTTATACCTAACTCATCACAAAGTATAGTTTCAGAATTCAAAGAAGATATCTTATTCCTTGAATCATTTTTATCCCTATCACCACCATTTGCAAAAATATCTGGCTTCACTTTTTTAAGCGTATAACAGACACTCATATCAGTCGGGTTTTTCTCGTGTTTCGTGATCACAACTTCATCAACAGACCGCAAAGCAAGCAGTATCTCCTTTCTTTCCTTCTCATTCATAAAAACATAACCTTTCTTTTTTAGAAGCCAATTATCATTATTCAAAATCACAACAAGTTTATCTCCTAATTTCTTTGCCTCATTAAACATCCTAACGTGACCTATGTGAACAGGATCAAATCCTCCACTAACAGCCACGATTTTATCTTTTTTTACATTCATTCAGTATATTTTATATTTATCTAGCAATTATATCAGAATGTAGTTTTTAATGTATAATATGGCAAACTTATGGATAAACTCAAAAAAACAGCATCCGTTTGGCTAAAGAAATCAGAAAAATATACCAAAACCGATATGATCTATCTCGTAAAAGGTGGGTCCTGGCTTGGATTTGGTCAGGCCATTTCACTATGCATCGCACTCCTTACATCAATAGTTTTTGCAAACTTATTGAGCCCGGAATCTTACGGTATATATAAATACATATTATCGATTGGAGCTTTACTAGCCTTACCGACATTGAGCGGTATGGATCCAGCAATCACAAGAACTGTCGCCCAAGGTTTTGAAGGAACAATATACAAAGCTCTAAAAGAAAAACTGGTTTACGGCACACTCACAATGATTATTGGAGGGGTACTGAGTTTTTATTACATTTTTAACGGAAACAACACTCTTGGTATAAGCTTTTTAATCATTTCAATCTGCATTCCATTTTGGGAATCATTTGATATTTATAATTCATTACTAAACGGTAAAAAACTTTTTGATAAGTACACAAAATACTACGCTCTGTCCCAGTTGTTTTCATTTATCATAATAACATTATCCTTAATTATAAGTAAAAATATTATTGTAATAATTTCTGCATATTTTATCTCAAATACAGTAATAAGAATAATATTTTTTTATAAATGCACCAATGAAGTAAAGCCAAATAATAAAATTAGCACTGAAGCAATATCTTATGGTAAGCACCTTTCATTTATGGACATAATTGGAACTTTCCTTGGGCAAATTGATAAAATTATGATATTTCATTATCTTGGCGCGGTAGAATTAGCCCTCTATACAATGGCAATAGCTCCAACAGAACAGATAAAAGGAGCTTTAAAAAATATCCACACTCTTGCTTTACCCCGCTTTTCAGAAAGAACAAGAGGAGATCTTCGCTCAAGTATTTTTAGTAAAACAATAAAATTATGTTTACTCACAGGGATTATAGTACTTGTTTATATAATAATTGCTCCTTATTTTTTTAAAATATTCTTTCCTAAATACACTGATGCTATATTTTATTCACAAATTATGTCTATATCGCTTATTGGTGTAACCGCAACATCATTTCTATATACTTTTTTTGAATCACAAAATGCAAAAAAAGAATTGTATCAATTTAACATACTCAATAACATAATTAATATTGCGATCCTGTTTCCATTAATTTATTATTATGGATTATTTGGAGCAATCATCTCTAAAGTAATTGTTCGTTTATTCTTATTATTAGTCTCCGTAATGTTTGTAAAAAAAATTAATACAGATGCTTAAAAAAATAATTAACAAAATCAAAATTACTTTCTGGCTAATAAAAATTGGTGATGGTTTTTTAAATAAGGCAAATCTTTTAAAATGGCTATACATGCCAAATAAATATGAAAATATAACTATAAAATTTAAAGCTTTTGGCAAAATAGGCACATTAACAGTACCGAACAATAGAGATCAATTAATGACCTTAAAAGGGGTGTTTTTGAATAATGACTGGGATATTTTAGAAAATTCAGAACCAGAAATAATATTTGATCTTGGTGCATATACTGGAATATCAACAATGTATTTCCTACTAAAATATCAAAAGGCGATTATATACGCATTTGAACCAAATATTGATAGTTATAACTATTTAATTGAAAACTTTACCAAAAATCCCAGAGTTATACTGAAAAACATCGCCGTAGCTGAAAAAGATGGTTTTATAAATTTATATACCCCAAATAACAGAAATCTATCTTCCTCAATAATGCACAGGAGTGGATCAGATAAATCAGAAAGAGTGGTCTCAGAGACATTTGATAATATTTGTAATAATATTAAAAAAATTGATTTATTAAAATTCAATATTGAAGGCGGTGAAATAAATATTTTTAACTCAAAATCTTTTTATAGCAAAGTTATTTTTTTTATAGGAGAGGTTCACGGAGACCTAATCCCTAAAGAATTTACATTAAAAATACTAAAAGATAGAATTTCTAATTTTTTCTTTATAAAAGAAAAATATATGACGAAAATTGGTCGAGGGATATGGTTCGGTAAAATAAAAAACAATTTATAAGATATTTCTTATTTTTTCAAAAAGTAAAAAAAATTTTGACTTATATATGTAGGTATACTCTCTTGTCACCTTTCCACCGAAAGACATTTTGAATTTTGAAATACTAACGGTTTTTGGATTTTCCATATTTACAGAAGCCATATCCAATGAACTAAATCCTCTTTTCTTTAAATCTTGACACACTTCCCACATAAGCCTTCTACCACTATTACTCACAACTTTCACCATATCTTTATTGTCTACAGACAGCCTTTTTGAAAAGATAGAGCGAATACGAGCATAAGGGAAACTCTCAGCTATATATAAGCCATTTATAGGTTTACCTTTATGAAATGCGAGTGTTACTCTAAAATTACTCATCTCCAGTCTATTTACAGGCACTCTCCCTTGAGACTTTTCAAATTCACAGTAAAGACTATAAGAATCGACAAAATCTGAATTCGTACTAAAACTTAAATCTGTGTTGCTATATGTTTTTCTAATCTCATTTCTTGTTGTGTCATTAAATTTTTTAAATATTTCTTCTTCTAATGTGGTTAAATCTATTAAAGCTGTATCCTTTTCACGAAGCTTCCAATTTTTTAAATCTAATTTTCTATTAGAAATAATAACAATAGAATGATTATTTTTGACAAGATTATCAATATCACCCAAATTATTCTCTAGAAAAATCTGAGTCTTTTTAAAACAAAGTTTTTTTGTTTCTATTCTCATTTGAACAAATTAAAACTATATAATCTCACCTTAAAATCAAAAAATGACTCATATACCCTTGGAGCAACCTTTTTAAGCTCTAGCGGTCTAGTTTCCACTAACTTAATATTATTTATTCCATATCTAGTGGTTACCGCATATTTATAACCAGCACCTTTTACAGCATCAACAACACCAACATTTAATCTACCTTTAGGATAAGAAAATACTGAGACATTGACACCTACTTCTTTTTCAATCCTATCTTTTGAGAAAACAAGCTCATTTCTAATATCTTCATTGGAAATCTCAGTAAGTACAGCATGCGAATATGTATGTGAACCAATTTCTACATTATTTTTTGCAAGCAAACGAATATCGTCCCAATTCATATATTTACCATACGAACCATCAGCATACTCTGGTACAATGAAAACAGTGAAAGGTATTGAATATTTTTTACATATTGGCAGGACCTCAATTAAATTATCTTTAAATCCATCATCAAAATAAATAATTGTTGGCTTAACTATTCTATTTTTTTTTATTTCTGGTATATCTTTAAAACTAATTATCGAGTGACCATTTCTTATTAGATACTCTATCTGTTTTATGAAAATATTTTTTGGTAAAGAAAGATGTACATAATCATTCAATGAATCTAGATTTGACGAAACACTATGATAACCAACAACGTATAGCTTATTCTTATTTAATAAGCTGAACAAATAATTAATACCACTGAGATATGTAATTAAAAACAATATTTTTTTAAACATTTTTCTTTATAAATAACCCTATGGTCTCTGCACGCTTATCCCAAGTATAAAGATTTGCATCAAATAAAGCATTATTAATGATTTTGATCCTAAATTGGTTATCACCTCTAATATTAGAAATTGCATCTGCCCATGACTTTGGATCTTTGTAATCAACAAGCACCGAATTATACTTATCCCTTAGAACTTCACACATCGGGAGCGTGTATGCTGCTACAATTGGCCTGCCAGAACCTAAATATTCAAACATCTTCGTAGGTGAATTACCAGGCATGCCACCTGATTTTGGAATTAATAGCAAATCAGAAGCTAAAACATAATCAGTAACAATGTCTCTAGATACCCATCCAACACAAATAAACCTATCTCCAACACCTAGTGAATCAGCAAGATATTCAAGTTTATGTTTTCCACTCGTCTTTTTACCTACAACCATTAATTTAATATCTTTCTCCAATAAAGGTAATGCGTTGACAATATCTTCAACCCCATAACTATCACCATTACCAGTAGAATCAATATTACCGGTATACACCAAGTAGTAAAATTTATCAGCCAGACCTAGCTTATTTTTAAAATGCGAATTTGGTAAATCAGTTTTAAATCTCTCTAAATCTGACGATGCACAAAATGAAACAATTATGTTTTCATTAAATTTCTGAAAATAATTTTTCAAAGCAACTGCAATTGCCACAATACCATCAGATTTTCTGACTGAAATCTCTGTAAGCCACTGACCGAAACGCTTTGACAAAATATAATGACTTTCATAAATCACCCTTTTTGAAAGAATGTATTTTGAAATCAAAATTGCTGGCAATATTAAATGATCTCTAAAATAAACACAATCTATACTCTTTCTATTTTTCCACACAAAAATAATTAAACTGATATTAGCAAATATAGTACTTAAATTGTAAATAAAAAAATTAGAACTATTTTTAAATAAATTCGAATATGAATTTAATGATATTATCTCAAACGGTTTTAAAATATTATGTAATTTAAAAAAATCATCCTTTTTTTTAAATACTCTAAGCGAATTATCTGTACTGACCAACCTAAGAGAGATGCCAGGAATTAATGATAAAGCCTCACACGTTTTTGATATAGTGTGAACATGTGCTTTGTTAGAAAAAAAATTTATTCTAGTTATATAAACTACTCTAACCATAAATCACTCATTACACCAATAATCTCAGTATATATTTCTGGATGATTTTTCTGCAAAACGTCAAATAGAAAATCTATCAAAAATAACTCTCCGCATTCTAGGTCGGATATCCCTAAAGTATAGCTCAGTCTGAATTGGTGGGTATTTTTCACGAAATTGAGCATTGCGGTCTCGATTCCATCTAACACATGTGAATTAAAAATTCTAGAAAGATAGTGCACTACATCAGAACCCCAAATTGAACGCAGTCCAAAATTTTCTAAATCAATTAATATCAATTTACCATTTTTAACAAAAATATTTCTACATGTTAAATCTCCATGTTGTGGTGCACGACTCAAGTCATTATCCTTATAAGAATTTAATATTCGAATAACCTCATCAAATTCCAAATCCCCCTTTATGTTCAAATTATTAACCCTGGAGATGATTTCACCTATATTTATTTTGTTTCCTTTTTTAACACCCTTGTGGTATTCTGCCACCAAATTAAAAGCTTGCACTTCACCACTTTTTCCAACAGGACCAGTATTTAAGATTTCTTCACATACATATCTGTTTTCTGAAATATCACCACTAAAAAAAATTTTAGGAGTTAGAATATTATTTTTAGCAAAATAGTTCATTCCAGCAACCTCTCTTTCAATAATCAAATTGAATTTTTTATTTCTTACAATTTTCATTATACACAAAGGGGTATTTAATATAGAAACAAAAAATATAACCTTATTATTTGATACTGGACTACCATGAAAAAACTTTGAAATATGAATATCCTCCATATTAAAATCTTTAATATGGAATTTACTCTTATTTAAAAAAATTTCCTTTTTAATTTGATCGATCATTTTTTCGCAAAAATAATATAGCTATAAAAAAAATATCTTAGTACCTTTGGAATAAGTTTGAGATTTAAAATATGCGAAACATATCTTCCATACCATCTTCCAGTAATAATCGAATCAAAGAAAAAAGAAAAGGCGCTCAAATCACGCATATCTATTATATATTGCGGTAGATTATATCCAGGATGAGCAACATAAAAATCAAAATTATCCTTTGCAAAGCCCGAATCTACTAATAACTTTCGATATCCATAAGTTCCATAAGTATAAGTTCTATATGGTTTACCTACTTTTATTTTTGTCACTAAATTAGCAAGAAATCTTGGCATAAATGTAGTATAACTCAGCCTATTATGATCCTTAGCATTATGTAGATATGTGGCTGCAAATCGATTCTCAATACCAATATATAAAACACCACCTTTCTTTAAAAGTGAATGCACCCTCTTTAAATCCTCAACCTGATCCATACGCGGATCAGAATTGATATTCTGTTCCCCCAACCACTCAACAACACCATTCATAACAATAAAGTCAAAGGATTCTTTTTCAAATGGGAGATTTGCTATATCGCTATGATAAAAATTTACATTAGTGACTCCTTCATCCTTTTGCCTTGACTCACAAAATTCCAACCTTTTTTTGGATAAGTCGCAGGAATGAACTTCTCTAGCGATTTTAGCCATATTAAATGTGTGGACACCCAGTCCACAACCAATATCCAAACACACACTGTCTTTATCGATGTTTGAAACATATAAAAAATCACTTCTAGCACTACCAAAAATAAAATCGCTTCGCCTCAAATTCTCGTCAATATATTTTTTAGCAGATGAAAAATCATTATTTCTACACAAAACAAGAACCTTATCCATTTCGGACTCAGAAAACTCACCCCAATATTTATCATTTTTTACAAAACTTTTCATTAATTTAAATATGTTTCAAAAACTGTTGCGAATGCTTCATGGGTTCTTTATATTTTTCAATATCAGCATCTACCATCATCTTTACCAATTCCTTAAAAGACGTTTTTGGCTTCCAACTCAATTTACTTTTAGCTTTTGCCGGATCACCGAGGAGATAGTTTACATCGACAGGCCTAAAGAATTGTTTATCGACTTTCACATAATCCTTGTAATCGAGTCCAGCAACAGAAAAAGCTTCTTCGCAAAACTCTCGCACGGAATGACTTTCCCCAGTTGCAATAACATAATCATCTGGCTTATCCTGCTGAAGCATACTCCACATCGCCTCTACGTAATCCCCAGCAAATCCCCAATCTCGTTTTGCATCAAGATTACCTAAATACAATTCATTTGTATAACCAATTTTTATTCTAGCTACCGCATCAGTAATTTTCTTTGTTACAAATTCTATTCCTCGTATTGGTGACTCATGATTAAATAAAATTCCAGAACATGCAAAAATACCATATCCATCTCGATAATTTTTTGTAACGGAATGTCCATAGAGTTTTGCAGCGGCATATGGGCTAGCTGGCTCAAAAGGAGTATTTTCGTTTTGAGGCTGCGGAGCATTACCATACATTTCTGAAGTTGAAGCTTGATAGAATTTTATTTTTGGATTAAGTATACGAATTGAATCAAGAATTCTTGTCACACCAAGCCCTGAAATTTCTCCGGTAGCAATAGCGGATTCAAAAGACACACCTACAAAACTCTGTGCAGCGAGATTATATATCTCATCCGGTTTTGTAGTTATTATTGCCTGCATAATAGACGTCTGATCCAGAAGATCAAGAGGTATAAGTTCAACATCTTTTTTTACTCCTAGATAATGAAGTCTCCAGAGATTTCTAGTACTGGTCCTACGAAATCCCCCAAACACTTTATATCCCTTTGAGACAAGGAATTTAGCAAGATAAGCTCCATCCTGACCAGTAATACCTGTAATTAGTGCTCTTTTCATATCGTCCTATAATATAACAGTTATTTTGATAGAGCAATTGCTTCCTTAAGAACTTGAGCTATGTATATGATATCCTTGTTATTTAATAGAGTACTCGATGGAAGACTCAATCCTTCACTACTTATACGATCTGAATTAGGAAACGATTTACCATTTACAAATTGCTCATACGCTTTTTGCTTATGCATCGGAATAAAAACAGGCCTTGTATCAATACCCTTTTCCTTTAGATATAACATGATATCTTCTTTCGGAACAGAGAGACGAATAGTTTCGAGCCAATATGCAGGCGTAACATCATTTGGATCAAATTTCTGAAAACTTATTTCCGGAACATCATCCAAAAGACTTACGTAAAGGTCATGATGCTCTTTACGAACCTTTAAAAATTCTTGAAATCGCTCGAATTGAGCACAACCGATTGCAGCCTGAATGTTTGTCATTCGATAATTATATCCAGCTATTTCATGCAGATATGTCCCAGGGTTTTTAGTTCCGTGATTTTTTAAAACTTTCATCTTCTCAAATAGAAATTCATTATCAGTGAGTACAATTCCACCTTCCCCTGTTGTAATAATCTTGTTTCCAAAAAAAGAAAAACAACTTGCATCACCAAACGAACCAACCTTTCTACCTTTATAGATTGCACCATGAGCTTCCGCAGAATCTTCTATAAGAAAAATATTATTTTTCTTACACCAAAATTCAATCACCTCATAATTACAAGGCAGTCCATAAAGATCAACGATAATTATTGCTTTTGTTTTTTGAGTTAAGAGAGAATCGAGTTTTGTTTCATCAATCAACCAGTCAGAATCCTTTACATCAACAAATATAGGGGTTCCTCCGACATGTACAACAACAGCAGCTGTTGCAGCAAATGTTAATGTTGGCACGATAACTTCATCACCCTGACCTATTCCAAGACCTAAAAGTGCTAAGTGAAGGGCCGTTGTTCCATTAGAACAAGACAAGGCGAACTCTCTCTGGAAATTTTGTTTTGCATATTTTTCAAATTGATCCAAATATTTACCAGATGATGATATTCGACCCTCATTTAAAATAGCATCATTAACATACCTTATTTCATTTCCCGTTAGATCCGGCTCAGCAATAGGATATTTTTTTTCTTGATCCATATATAAATTAAGGATAACTTAAATTGTCTTTTTAGCAATGAGTGTCATGCTACTCAAATACCCATCATGTTGAATACCCACAAATGTCCCGCTCTGGAAAATTTCAATGATTTGTAGACCTGACCGTGAGACAAGGTTCTTTAAAGATATCTCAGTAAAATGCCAATAATGATCAAGAAGTGAAAGCCAGGGACCGTCAGCTGACATACGTGGTACGCGGATAACAAAAAATCCATCTTTAGCCAGAAGTCCTATCGCACTTTCTAAAAAAGCTACCGGATCGTCGACATGTTCTAAAACACTATACATGGCAATCACATTAAATTGTTTTCCTCCAAACAATAGATCCAAAGGTTCATTAGCAGATGCAAGCTTAACATCAAGTCCCTTTTGTTTTGAATGTTCAACCGCATCACGAGAAAATTCTATACCGCCAACTTCTTTAAATCCTTCAACTTTTGCTTCATTGAGTGTATGCCCATATGCGGAGCCTATTTCCAAAAGTGACATATCTACCGTTTTTCTATCCTTTAAAAGATCCTTTATTTCCCCAATACGAATCTTTGCTATCTCAGTTGACTTATAGTCTGAAACACTGAGTCCGTACATATCATCTTCACCAGAAAAATAAC
This sequence comes from uncultured Candidatus Saccharibacteria bacterium, assembly GCA_964577785.1. Lineage (GTDB taxonomy): Bacteria > Patescibacteriota > Minisyncoccia > Phycocordibacterales > CAIRYW01 > JAQBQZ01. The sequence continues at coordinate 12,534 of CAZOAK010000005.1, forward strand.
TTTTATGATTATAAAGAGTTTCTGCATAATTTCCTGCTGGCTGTGGTGATAGAAACATAAGATCATCATGAATACAATGTCTTATAAACATTTCATTATTATTTAATTTAAAATGAAAGACATTTTCTACATGATTTTTCCCACCACAAAGCACACATTTCACATCGCGAAAAGATGTTGTATCGAGCCAATTATAATTAAAAATATAATCATCTAAAATTTTTTTGTCATTTTCCATTTTTTTCCATAACTATACTTTTAAATATACCTAAGAGTTGCTTGGTTATAATAGGCAAATCAAAAATCTCTTTTGCGATCGCGAGACCTTTTTCTCCCAACACCTGTCGATCCTCTTCCGATCTCTCAGACATATCTTTTATTGCAATACCAAGTGCTTTTATGTCATTTACCGGAACCAGATATCCGTTCTCGTTATTATGCACGGATTCTGGGAGACCAGCAATATCATAAGCAATAGTTGGAAGATGAGATGCTAATGCATCTGTAAGAGCAATACCTAGACATGCTCGAGGGGTATTTGATGCATCACAATACATATCGACAGTATGATAAAGATTAGTTAAAACATCTTCTGATACTTTTTGAAAGAAAAAAACACTGTTATTAATCCCATTTTCCTTTGCAAGAACCTCTAGCCATTTTGGATCCCCGGCACCACATAATACAATCCCAACTTTTGGATTGGTCTCATGGATAGTTGCAACTGCTTTAATGATATGGTCATGTCCTTTACGATTTGTAAAAGCCCCAACTGCCATTACCAAAAATGAATCCTCTGGTAATCCGAGTTTTTTTCTAAGACTTATCTTTTCATCTTTACTTATTTTCTTGTCAAAACGCGACACATCAAGAGTTGTCGCGTAAACCATGGATACTTTCTCTTTGGATACATACGCAAGCGGTCCACATGCACAATAATTACTCGGTGTAATTATTCGATCTGCAAGTCCCAAAAAATACCTCCAATAGAACATTCTCTCTTCATCATTAAACTTCAAAGACTTTGTCATACTCTTATCATGAACCTCTGCGTATGTTTCAATAACAAAAGGAATATGACGTTTCCTTGCAACATGAACTGCCATAAAACTTTGAATGAGTGCCGCTTCCCCTACTACAACATCTGGTCTAAATTTAGAATACACCTCATCTAAAAATACTCCATACGCAGGATAAAGAAATGCCTGACGATCAACAGTTTTGTATGTTTTTTTGTAAAGAGAAAATAATTCCTTATAAATAGAAAAATTCTTCAGAGCATACTTAAAAATAAAAAATACTTTATCCAACTTATTTGGACGTTTTTTATATTCAAAAAAATAATCACCATGGGCACCAAGATCATCTTCTTTATCATGATGATAAACGAAAGTATAACCAGTTTTTACATTATTTTTTTTCCATTCAGACCCTAAAATAAGCGCGCGTTTTGGTATCCCAGCATAGGGAGGTGGAATACTTTCTCCAACAGTACCGACAAAAAGAATCTTAAATTGTGTCATAAATAATTATAATTTAAACAGTTTTTTATCTCCCTTATTGCAATCAAAAATATATCCTGAAACATCCTTATTGACAACCTCATATACTTTTTCGCAACTCTCTAAATATTTCCAATAGATGGAACCTTTGTCTATTCTTGGGAAGTCCACAACCATATAGTGCCCACCATAATTAGTGAATTTTGTGACATTGGTATTACTAAACATTGGGTCAGTATAAAATCTTTTATAATATTTACCAGAACTATTTAATTCATATCCCGCAATATCATAATAAGTAATTACCTGTTTAATTAATGGATCACTATTAACTTTATCTACTATTTCTTTTGTAACACCATCAACACTACCGTAAACACTACCCGTCACGAGTTCTCGTCCAATCACAAAATTATAACTAAAACTAAAAGATATGAATGCGATAAGTATGCAAGGTGCATAACGGCGACCTGAAGCTCTATAATACCAAAAGAGTAACAGTAGGCAGATAGTAAAAATGGATGTGATAAATAAAACCGAAGCGTAAAATCCTATTGGTCCTGACCCTCCAGTTATTGGAATAAGAAAATTGAGATCAAGGTTTTTTACCTTATCTATGTAGATTGATTTAGGATTTAACGGTAGGGGTGCGGATTTTATAAATGAAATAGCGAGTGTAATAACAAAAGAAATAATTGCGATAGAATAAGCGAGCACAATCTCCTTTTTCTTATTTATAGCAACGCGCATTCTTTCTGATAGGAATATACCTCCTATAACCGCACTTGGAATGATAAGAAACATATCATACCTTTCAATCGTCCTATTACTGAAATCAAAAATAAAATAATAAAAAATAATGTTATAGAAGAGATAAATAAACCATAATTGCAAATCACTTCTATACCTACTAGAGAAAATAAGAAAGAGCGGGAGAAGTACAAAGGGTGACGCAAGGATTAAAGATTTTATGGTCAAAAAGAGAAGTTGTGAATAATTTCTTTCACTGAAGTTCAATACACCAAAATGCGTCACATTTAATATAAACTGTAACGGATTGGTGATTTTAAAAATAAACACAAAAACACAAGTTAGAACTATAAGGAAAATCATTCCTCCAAAAAAATATGCTAGTGTCTTTTTAACTATTCCTAGATTGATTTTATGTTTTAAAAGATAATCAGTCGCTATAGCTCCAATAACAATAACAAAACTCAATTTTATTAAAAACCCTAAAATAAAAGACCCAATAAGAACTGGAAGCCAGAATCCTCGGCGATATCCCTTTTGATATGCCAAATAAGAATAAAATGAAATGAGCATTGTTAATGGTAGAAGTGCACCATCAATATCAATCTGTGCTCCAGCGATTAATGAATACACACTAGTGGTATATATAACAGAAGCTATGTACGCCTCCCTCTTACCATAAAATTTTGATACAAAAAAGAAAAGAATTACAAGGTTTAAAAGGCTTACAAGTATTGGCATAATTCTTAAATTGTCATACCCAACAATTGCACCAGTAGCTTTATATGACAAAGCAACAAGTGGAGGATGATCGCTCTTTAAGTCTAAATGAAAATCTGGATTAACTATCATAGCCCATTTATATTCATCTTGATGATATATCTGATTAAAAATAGAAAACCTTAATACCAGAAAAATGATTATCAAAACAATAAATGGCAAATATTTTTTCATAAAGAATTATTTCTTAATTACAACAATTAAAGAAACCCCGAACGGAAAATTAATATACTTCAAAAGCTTCGCCTCAAGAACAAATAGTTTTGTAAGGATTATATTTATAAACGTATTATTTATATCGAAATCTGAGCTTCGCTTTGGAGGAACAACTTTTTGTAAAATCCTCACAATCGCAATTGGTAGAAACATAAAAAAATTAAAATACGTGATCCTTTCAACTTTAAATCCATTTCTAAGTACTAATTGTTTCAGTTCTTTTTTTGAATACCTACGAAAATGGTGAGCAACTTCGTCTTGAAGACCCCACATAAACATAAAAGCAGGTACCATAACAAACGCTGTGCCCCCATGCTTTAGAACCCTATAAAGATCACTCATAGCCCCGTCATGATCTTCAATGTGTTCAACAACATCAAGAGCCAAAAAAGAATCAAAAGAATTTGAAGGAAACGGTACTGGAGTTTTACCTACGACAAGGTCCCTTACCCCTCTTTTTGTTCCATACATAACTGCATCCAGTGACATATCAACACCTTTAACCTCATACCCCTTTTCTTGAAGTTTGCCCGCAAGGAAACCTGTATTACATCCAAAATCCAAAATATGTGACTGACCTGCTATAATTCTATATTTTTTAAAAAACATATTAATGATAGCTCGTCTACCACAAAACCACCAGTGATTTTCTTCTGCCAATTCGTATGTCTTATATAAACTTTTTTCCATAAGTTCCGTCTTTTAGTTTTTGCCTCATCATTTTAATATTTTTAAGCTGGCGTATAACCTCACTCCAATGGGATACTTTGCTCTGACGAAGTTCATCTCTGACCTCTCTCCATGTTACAGGTACCTCAAGTATCTTATAGCCTCCTAGCTCTGCAAGGATCATAAGTTCAGTATCAAAAAACCAGCCATTATCAGTAGTTTTTGGCATCAACTCTGACACAAGTTTTTGACTAAAAGCTTTGAAACCACACTGAGCATCTTTAAAATTAACTCTGAGAACAATCTTAATAATAAAATTGTAAATTTTTGAAAGAACTTTTCTCTTCAAATCTCGCTTTACATCTGCATAAAGAATATAACGAGATCCGGTAACGAGATCATACCCCTTACTTACCTCATTCACTATAAAAGAAAAATCTTTTATATCTGTCGCAAGATCCGCATCCATGTATGTATAAATATCAAAGTCTTTTATGTCTCCCCAAGCCTCCCTTATAGCAACACCTCTCCCCGGAGTCTTTATTTTTTTGATTATTATCTTCTCTTTAAATTGATCCATCAAAGACCCCCCTATTTCAAAAGTCTTATCGGAAGAATTATTATCAATAATAAGAATCTTCCAGTCATAATCTTCTAAATTATGCTTTGCGTATTCCATAAGTGAAAATACGCTTTTTTCTAAAACTAATTCTTCATTATAGCAAGGTATTGTAATAAGCAGTTTCATTTTATTTTGTGACTGTAAATATACTACGGTAAACAAAAAAAGAACATAGCGCAACTAGCAAACCTGCAATAATTTGTGCCAGAATAGCATTCAATAGCAAGAATTCTACGAACATATAAACAAGGGAAGTATTTAATGCTAATCCAAAAATATTATACACAAGGAAGAACACAACCTCTCGCCTAATCATATCTTTTGAAAGATTATTAAAAGTCCAAAATTTTTGCAAAATGAAACTTACAAAAAATGCAATACTATATGCTCCAATTGATGACAAAATGTACCAAAGACTAAAATAATCATGTAAGATTTTAAAAGAGCCTATGTTTACAACCGCTGCACTACCACCCGATAGAATATATTTTACTATTTTTGTATGACGCTTTATATGTTCCATACTAATAGATTATTCAGAAATAATTTCTTTATATTTTTCAACTAATGACTTCAAGCTGTGATTCTCTACTACATACTCTCGCATATTGATGTCCAGAAGCTTTGAATCAGAAAGTAGATGCTTTAGCTTTTCCGCAATTTCGAGCGCCACTACATTTTCTATAAAATAATCTGGTGAGATGTTGTCTCTGAGAGCCCTGTTAGATGTCAAAACAACGCTACCGCATGCCATAGCCTCTACAATAGTCTTATCGAAACTTCCATCCTGTGTGATATTTATAAAAATACCATGAGAGCTGTAGATTGATGGCACTTCCGAATGTGGCACACCTTTACACAAAATCACTTGTCTAGACAGGTCATTTGCTTCAATTTTTTTTACAAGATCATTATAATATGTACTATCTTTTGGTAGTGCATCGCCACAAATCAATGCATTGAAAGAAATATCCTCTTTTGCAAGAATACTGATTGCATCGATGATTATATCAACCTTTTTAACTGGAGCAATACGCCCCAAAAATAAAATAGAATTTTTATTTTTGGCCCCTGGCTCACCTATCTTAAACTCATCTGTATCAACTCCAATCGGCATAAGTGATGTTTTTTTAAATTTTGCTGTATAAGAAAATGGTGAGGTACAAAAAACGTGTTCGGATAAAGCGACTGCAATATCAGTAAAAATTGAACCCTCTCTATGATTTCGCCACATCGTTATTTTTTTACCTAAAATCTTCCACAACAATGACCCCAATAAGACATACTCCTGATTCATATGTACGAAAACTTCATCGTAATTTTTTCTTTCTTGCCATATGTATTTATAAAAATTGAATATATATTTTATGTGCGATTTACCATCTTCTTTACCCAAAGATAAAACTTTAACATTTGAAGGTAAATCATAATCCCCTTTCTCCAAACATATTACAGTTATTTTTTCAAAATTCTTAGCAAATTCTTCAATCCAACGATGAAAAAATCCAAGAATTGGATTATTTTTATCTACGGACTGTGTGACAATGAGAATCCTCATTATATATGATCTCCATAAACACCTTTTAATAATTTAATATCTTTATTGGTACTTTTTAAAAGCTCAATATTCTTTTTCTCCATAGCACTTAACATTTCAATACCAGAAATATCATTGACCATACTAGTATAAAATTCTCTAAGAGCTGCAAAATCTTTTATAAAACATTCTCCTCCAGCACCTCTCCCAGATTTATGTAGTGCATTAGCATATGTTGGACCATTATCAGGGTCAGCAGATACGGCGGTTTTAATATTTTCGTAATCAACCCCAAGACTTTGTGATAAATCATAAAAAACATTGGCCATAAGAACCCTGGTATATCCAATACAGTTTCTTGCATATTTTATTAGTTCCGCCTCAGTAGAATCACAAATAAGTTCAAATGATGCTTTTGGTAAAATCCCCATTACATCACTTGCGATTTTCATATATTCAACGTTACCCAATGGAACACCAATTATATTTCTTGTAGGATTAGATGCATCGTATCTTGCAGTAACGACAGATAGAAATTCTGGATTTATAAATATTGTAATATCATTAAAATTAGATTGGATTTTTTTTGTATATCCAGGAAGCAATGTCGACTTAATAATCGCAACTTTATCTTTACCCACAAGCCCCAAAGCCTCTCTAACGATTGAATCATCAAAAACACCATTCTTTGTCGGTGTGGGTACGGCAATAAAAACCACATCACATCCACTTATTAAACCTTTATTTTTGACATACTCATCTTCCAAAGAATATCTAACAACATCAAAACCACGTGATTCAAAATCATCTGCATAATTTTTACCTATCCAACCTTGTCCTATAAATCCAATTTTTGTTTTATCTTTATCCATAGATTAAATAAATGTATTCTTAAACCTGCTCAAATATTCTGATTTTATAATTATAAATTTCTGTGGCAAATCTACCTTATTATTTTGCTTTAATACTTCAATCAAGTTTAAAGCGATTAGTCCAGCATCATACGACACGATAATTGCACCCAACTCCCTAGCCACACCGACGTCTGTAGCCGCGACAGGAGTTCCACAAGCAACAGATTCTACCATATTGAGCCCATATCCTTCATACCAAGAAGTAACTAATAATAAATCAGCAGTTTTGTAAAGTGAAGCTGTTTCATTAACCCACCCTAAAAATTTAACATTATTTTCAATATTTAAATACCTGACCAATTCCTTGAGCCAAGATTCCTTACTGCCCGACCCTGCAATTACTAAACCAATATTTTTGTCAAAGCGAAGTGCTTTCTGAAAAGCACGAATAGATAAATCTATATTCTTCTCACTCTCTAAGCGAGCAACAATAAGAATAATTTTTGAAAATTCAGGAAATTTTGTCCGCAAATTGAATTCTTCTACGACCTGTTTATTTTTTATTACGCTAATATCAGTCCAGACAGGTAAAACATGAATTCGAGCTGATAGTTTAGAATCCATAGTCAATAGTGAATTTTTAATACGCTCTGATACAACACGAATACTACTGGCGCGAGATACAATAACCCTGGCAATAATGGTTCGAAAATAATTAGCTAAATTATGCTTAATAAAAAGTGCATTGAAACAATCGGTATGAAATTGAAGTTGCAATTTAATTTTTAAAAATTTTGAGATAATAAAGGAAATCAAACCAACCTCAAAAAGGTCTTGTGAGGTGATGTACAAATCTTTTCCTTTTTTCTTAAGTTTTTTAGCATAAAAATAAGAACCGAATAAACCCTTCAAAAAAATAAGAACTTTAGTTCTAGAACTGAAAGGTATTAAAATAAGATTATTATTTAAAACTTCTTTTTTGGCACCATCTTTAATATGTCCAGACATGACTACAACATGAAATTCTTCAAATAATGAAGCATGCGCAATAAGACGCTGTCTAACATCACTATTTTCATCAAAGACTCGTGCATCTGTACCAATACTTAAAATAATCATATCCCATCAATTATCTTTATAAAACTCGTTGCAATATCTTGCCAAGAATTCTTGATGTCATTCTTTAAAATATTTTCTCTATACTCAGAATATTTTTTATCATCTAGAAGATTGCATATCCCATTTTTAATTGACTCGCGATCCAAGGGATCAATAAATTCGCCACAATTACTAAAATCATCTCCTATACCACTATATTTTGTAACCAGAAATGGCTTCCCGAGCTCAAGACCTTCAAGAATAAAATTAGGCATCACGTCCGAAATCGAAGGTAACACGAGCACATATGAATTCTTAATCTTTTCCATAAGCTCGGCACTCGTGATCCCTGTTACTATGTCTAGTCTCGCTTCAGGATAATCTTTTTGAACTTCAATAAAAGCACTTTTTAAAATTTCAATGTTTTTAAGAAAAATCGGCCTACCGGCCCAAAGGAAATTCTTTGTTGGCGAATTAACAGCTTCTGTTTTTTTATCAAACACATTTTTTATCACAAAAGCTTTCTTAGATAGAAGGTTATAATTTTCCTTGAAAAGATCGAGTAGCCACTTACTATTGAATGCAAACGCATCACAATGACTTACTACAAATTTTGTAAGCACAAAGATAATTTTATCTTTCATACCCCATTTAGTTTTATCTCTATAGAAAAGTGACAAGGGGATCATTTCTTGATTTCTTTCAGTATAAGTTTCCCATAGAAAGTCTCCTCCAACTCGGATAATACAATTCTTTCCAAGAATCTTTGCAACAATCGTAGCAGGGAGTCCAGTTGATAAAGTGTCAAAAGCAATTATCACATTTCCTTTGATTGCCACCAAAAATAGTCTTCCAAAATAATATAGATGTCTAATGCCAGGCGGTAGTTTATGCTCAAGCACGAAGGTCACCACAGACACCTCGTACCCCATCTTTTTGAATTCATCGTTCAAATTTTTTGCGTATTTTGCTGGTCCACCAATTTGTGGAGGATAAACACCTGCTGCTAAAATAATTTTTTTATTTTTCACTTGAGTATATTGAGTACTTGAAAATTGAAACTTTTTTACTTTATAAGCATCTCCGCCAATTCCCCTATCGTTCCTGCTCCCATGGTAATAACAACATCATTAGGAGTCGTTGTTTCAATTATTTTTTTTGCAATATCCTTAAATTCAGAAATATAAAAAGCGTTTGGATTAATTTTCTTAATATCATTTATCAAAAGTCCGCTTGAGATACTACCATCAAACTTTTCTCTCGCTGCGTAAATATCTGTAAGATAGATGGTATCAAATTTTGCTAATACATCCCTAAATGCTTCAAAATGCTCTTTAGTACGAGAGTAAAGATGGGGTTCAAAAATGACCGTAAGCTTTTTACCAGGAAACGCTTCCCGAGCACCATTTAAAGTGGCCTGTATTTCATGTGGATGATGGGCATAATCGTCATAAACCTGTGCCCCCCTTCCTGTATTACCTTTGTATTCAAAACGCCTCCAAGTGCCTGTAAACGTCGCTAAAACGGCCTTAGCGTCTGGTATAGATAGCTTTAGATATTCGGCCATCGCTAGAGCTACGGAGGCATTCTGCCTGTTGTGCTCCCCTGGAACATATAACTTCATTTGACTGTCCAAAAATTCCCTGGAATTGATAACTTTTTTACCACACCCCTCCACCACCGTTTTAGAATTTGGATCTCCGAGATCCGCAATAACTACCCCATCCTCTGGAAGCTTTGCTATAAATTGTTTGAAAGCAATAATTATATTTTCTAAGCTTCCATAAAAATCCAAATGATCCTCATCAACATTTGTGATACAAATTACTTTTGGATTAATATTTAAAAATGACTTTTGATATTCGCAAGATTCTGTAACCAAGTATTTACTTGTTCCATAAATGTAATTAGTTCTTTTGTCCGGATGAATAGGATCAGTCATAAGAGATCCTACAATAACGGAGGGTTCCATATTTAACCTAAGCATCATATGTGCAATCATCGCAGTAGTTGTAGTTTTACCATGAGTACCACAAATAGCGATCGTATCTTTAGTTTTTGAAACCTCACCTAACATTTCTGCGTAAGTAAATAACTTGAGTCCAAGTTCTTTTATTTTTGTAAGCTCAATATTATCTGAATGTGTAGCGAGCGTATAAACAACGACATCTATGTCAGATGTTATGTGTGAAATGTCGTATCCTTCATAAGAATCTATCCCAGCTTTCATAAGCCCTTCTCTATCAGAAAATCCAGTATCACTTCCTAAAACCTCTTTGCCTTCATGTTTAAAAAGCTTGGCAAGTGCTGACATGCCGATCCCACCGATCCCTAAGAAATACACTTTTTTTATATTATCTAAATCCATTTAGGTATCATAATACCATAAATTATAAACTGATACAGAATGAGTAATCACAAATAGTTTAATCAAATTCTATATGGTATATTAAAAACGGAGGACAATTCTATGGCCAAAAATATCGAAAAACAAGCAAAAAAGGCAAGAAATCTGAAGCACCTTCAGCAAACCGGCAAGCAATCAAGGCGAGGTAAGAAAAAACGTCGAGTTGCAAGAAACCGAGCCAACTCAAGATATGGTCTGGGCGGAGCCCGGTACTAAAACATCAACAAACATCACGGAAAGGTGTTTGTTTTTTATTTATTTTTGCTAACAAAATTGAATCGTCTAATACACAGAATAAAAATCAGTGCATTAAAGAAAAAAAGATATGTAGGATAAATTTTTAAAAGACTATCAGATTCTGTCAAAGCAACTAGGAATGACAAAAATATCGCAAAAGTACCAATCCCCCATGACAACATATTTTCTGATCTTGGTAATTTATATACATTTAATATAGTAGGTATTCCAACCAAAAAATCTGCAGATATGGAAAATATTGTTGTAATAAGAGGATTTCTCGTTACGACATAAACGATCATACATACAATTCCTAAAAAGAAACATGTGTAATCAATCTTTTTATTTTTAAAATTATTCTTAGCTAAAGAAAGTAAAAATATAATTAAACAAGAAATACTTGAAGCAATGGTAATGGACATAGAGATATCAAACCCGTTTTCATAAACTTGAGAAAATATCCCGACCCCAAGGAGAAGAGACCATCCGAGCCAAGAAAGAGGTCTAGGTTTTACTTTACCTTTCAATATACCAGCTATATATGGAATCAAGGAAACAAAAAACAATATTACAGAGATAGATGAGATTATTTCTTTCACTCTATTCTATTGAATTAATTATTTCCATAAATTTGTCGTTTCTATCATATTCATTTTTAAATTGACCAAAAGATGCGAAAGCGGGACTGAAAAGAATTATATCGCCTGAGTTAGCGTGCTTAATAGCTTCAGTGATTGCTTCAGAAAGGTTTGGAACCCGAATCAGCTTAGAAGCTTGTGAGCTTAGAAGCTTAGAAGAAAATTTTTCACTACCAGAGCCAGGAAGCAAGACGACGAATTTACAAGTTTTATTTATTTCTTCAATTAGTTTATCTAGTTCTAAATTTTTATCACTGCCCCCACATATAAGTATTATGTTTTTTTCAGCCTCATTGAGACTTGGAACTTGAGACTTTGAACTTATTGCTGCTAAAGCAGCAATAGTTGCTTCAGGAGTTGTCGCATTATTGTCATTATAAATTTTAACTCCTCCTACCTCTTTCACGAATTGAAGTCTACCCTCTACACCTTCAAAACTTTCAACACCCTTTTTTATATCTTCATTACTTATTCCTAATGCACGACATGCTTCTATAGCACAAGAAATATTTAAAAGATTATGCTCACCAATAATTTTTGGATTCCAATCTTTTGGAACACCAGATTTTCTTGCAATAAATATTTCACCTTCACCATGAGGTTTACCTGCTATAACGCTCGCAATTTCTTCACCGACAATAAGTGCATCTCCTTTTTTCTGATATAAATATATATTTGATTTATCTTGAAAATATCTCTCATGTCCCGGCATTTCAGCAGTAGATTTATAATAGTTTGTATGGTCGTGCATAAATGCTGTGAAAATTGCAACATGGGGAGAAATCTTAGAATCTCCAAATCCTTGTAACTGCCAACTATCTAATTCCAAAACTACAAAGCTATCTAGGGGTTGGACCCCTAGATAGAAATCTTTAATATATGGAAGTGTGGCAGTGTCACGAACATTACCACCAATTATGGTTTTTTTGCCTGCAGATTTTAAAATATTATTTATTAAATGTGTTACTGTAGACTTACCCCGAGTACCGGTCACACCAATTGTGATTACACCTTCTGGCAAAAGTTTGAAAAATAAAGACGAGTCCATCTCTATCGGAATATTATTCTTTCTGGCTTCTTCTATATAAATTGAATCGAGTGGCACACCAGCACCTTTTAAAATAAAATCTCTATTTTTAAAATCTTCAAGATTATGCCCACCCAAATGCAAACTAACATTAGGAAAACTTTTTAATTTTTCTACCGAAGTTTTAAGTTCTTCCTCAGTCTTCAAATCGGTCACTATTAAATCCGCACCACATTCCGCGATAAATATTGCATCCCCAACCCCACGCCCAAGCAAACCCAGCCCTAGTTGAGTTATTTTCTTGCCTTTGAAATATTCTTTGTAATCCATAATTATATATTTTTAAAAACTTTGTTCATCTCCCCTGCTATTATTGGCCAATCGTACTTTTCTTTAACCATTTCAAATGATTGACGTTTTATTTTGGAAACAAGTTCTGGATCTTTCACTAATTCCATGACAGCATCCCGAACACTTTCAGGATTCCTGACTTCTGCCCGTCCGCCATAGGCTGAGCCAGCAGGCGATGACGGGTGGACAAACATTCCCGTTTCTCGGTCTTTTATAAAATCCACTATTCCACCCACAGGGGTGGCGACACAAGGCAATCCACAAGCCATCGCCTCAACATATGAATTACCGAAGCCCTCACTAATTGGGACACGTATAAAAATATCAGATGCTTTAAGATACTTTGGCATATCGGAATGTGTAAGCCATCCAATAAATTCTACCCTTTTTTCTACTCCCAATATCACAGATAGCTTGCGGATTGAATCTTCCATGTACCCTCGGCCCGCTATAACAAGCTTAATATTATCTGACATGAGTGGTATTGCTTTTACAATATCCTCCACGGCATTTTTCGAAACCAATCTAGAAGTCGTAATAAGTAATATATCTTCTTCTTTTTTATAAAGTTTGTCTTTTACCTCATCTATTTCTTCATTAGTATATTCCTTCGTGAATCTTTTTATATCTACCGCGTTCGGTACTACAATAACTGGGCATCTGGCACCCATATCTTGTGCGAAATCTGATAGATATTTTGAAATAACCTGAATCATATCCGCTCTTGTAAAAATCATTTTAAAAAGTGGCCAAACAGGTCTCGCACGCTTTTTGATAAATGGAATCGGATCCCCTTCTTGTAAAGTTAAAAGGAACTTAACCTTTGGATGTAATAATTTAAAAAATAATGCAGCAAATGAATTATAGGTAGCCATCATACTCCAGATGATGTCGTACTTATTTTTATGATGAAGTGATATGGCTTTAACCAGAGCAGTGATTGGCATAGCATATTTATTTAAATGTAAAAATTTAGGCAATGAATCTGGAGATACTTTCAGATTTTCTCCTCCAGTCCACCCAACACGATAAATAGTAACATCTCCAATCTTTTCAACTTTTGGGAGATGACTGTCGAGACGAAGAGTGACCATATCAAATTCGAAGTCGTTACCCAATCTATCAGTTATTTCTTTTATCGCCACCTCTGCACCACCAATAAAATTTGGGTAGTAGACTAGTGAAAATATTAGAATTCGTTTTTTTGGCATTGCTTAGGTATATTTAAGAATTTAAAGATTTAAGAGTTTAAGGATATCTAAGAATTTAAGACTAATTTATCTCTTCTACATCAAAATCGTAGGCATTCAAGCCATTGTCTGATTCTACATTATTATTCATTTTGAGGAAAGAAACAGCACCAATGATGCCAATTAGAATGATTGCAAAAAGGAACATGGCAAGTTATTTAAATATTTAAGAATTTAGTAAATATAAAAATTAAATTTATTCAACTTCTAATATTCTCTTTAGAACATCTTCTGGAACTTCTTTTTGTTCTTCTTTTTTAGGAGATTCCTTATGTGTCGAATGATTAGTTTCTTTGGGCTTTTCTGTCAGAATATCCTTTTCATCCACAGTATCAGATACAATAGATGCAAGAGCACTTCGAAGATCTGCTAAATGCTCTTGGGTAGGAACTTTCTTTTCCCTGACCTGAGTCTGACGAAGATAGCTAAGAGAAACAGCCTTTCTCAAATCTCGTTCCCTATCATATGCGAGATCTCTTTTTGGTTCTGAATTATTATTCTGACTAGAAATATTATTTGTAGCCGGCTTTGGAATTGGAGCTTTACCCAAAACAGCACTCAGTGCTTCATCGATTGGACTTGGTCTGTTGCTAGGTCTTTTATTTCTATCTCCACCACCATGACCACCGGATGATGATTGAGCTTGCTCATGCCATGCTTTTATTTCATTCTCAACTTCCGCACGTGGTCGTGCAAAAGCCTTACGTGATATTTCTATTATTTCATCCCGGATATTTTTAGCAGGCTTGGCAAGTGGAGGTAAAGTTGTAGCGGAAAACGGTCTTGATGACACCCCGTCAATCATGAGTTTTAAATATATTTGAGCAAATCCAAGAGATACCAAGTCTTGTGCTGTGAAGTCTGGACCATATTCCTTTTCTAAAAATTCAGCATCGTACGCGCCCACACGAAACGTAATCATGGTTCCCACGTTACCAAATACCGCTGCCCGCACTTCTTCTGTCATCTGTTCTATATATTGATGTGCGACAGTTAGATTTAATTTATATTTTCTGGCCTCGGATAAAATATCTGCGAACGATTCGTTAGCAAAGTTCTGAAACTCATCTACAAATAAATAAAAGTTTGGAAGCTTATCTAATTCCTCTTCTCTTTTATCCGCGCGACTCATGGCAGCAAGATAGATTTTGGTAATAAGCATTGAGCCTAGAAGATTGGCATTGGCTTCACCCACACGACCCTTTGAAAGGTTTATAATTAAAATTTTTTGATCATCCATTATTTGCCTTATATCAAAAGTAGATTTTGGCTGGCCTATTATATTTCTAATCAAAGGATTAGAAATGAACTGTCCAATCTTGTTTTGAATTGAGGCTCCAGCTTCCTGCATATATTTCGGTCCATACTTAGCAAACTCATCCACCCAAAAAGAACGAACTGATGGATCAGTAATGTGTTCAATAACCTTTTTACGGTAATCTTCGTCGGCGAGAATTCTGTTAACACCAATAAGCGTTGAATCTGGATATTCGAGAAGCGCCAAAAGAATATTGTTTAAAATATATTCCATACGCGCACTCCATGCATCCACCCAAATCTTTTTGAACGCGGACATGAGACCATTCGCAACAAGATGTCTCTTATCTGCACCCACATCTTCTAGAACATTGAATGAAATAGGATAATCGAGATCAAATGGTGCGAAATATAAAACATCTTTCTTACGCTCTTCTGGAACGTATTCTAAAAGTAGATCAGCAGTCTTGCCGTGAGGATCTAGAAATGCCAATCCTCTGCCTTCTTGAATGTCTTGAACAGCAAGATTTTCAAGAAGCGTTGATTTACCCATACCAGTCTTTCCTATGACATAAGTATGTCTGGAACGATCTTTGGTTTTAATACCAAAACGAAGTTTGCGATTACGCGCATCTGTCTCAGCAAAATATACAACTTTGTTAGGATCTTCGTTCATTATATATAGTATAGATTAAAAGACTAAAAGTATAAAGTAAAAAAGACAGACTTAAATATTTACTTATCTATAAAGGTGATGCTCCAGTATCACTATGCGACTCATGTTTAATATGCTTTTCTCTTTCAAATAAATGTGCGAGGTGTTCATTGCGAATAGGCTCAAAACTTGCAATATCAAATCCAAATTTTGAAATTAGTTTAGATGCGTGGTGAGCACCCAAATAATGTGGCATCACCACATAGGTTGCACCAGCAACATAAAGTTCTTTTGCATTTTTAATATCGTGGGCTGTTGTAATCACTACTCCACTAAAATTAATTTTTCTATAGTACTGAACAATGAGAAGGTTCGTTTTAAAGTCTGGAATTGAAGATACAACAAGTCTCGCATCATGAAAACCAATATCCTGCAAAAATTCAACATCCTCTGCGTCCCCATATTTGAATGGAATATTCCTAGCCTGCATCTTTTTAATCGCAAGAGGGTCAAAATCAACTACTACATATTTATCAGTGATTAATCTGGCAGATTCAACAAAATTATATCCGACACGGTCATAACCAAATATAATCACCTCGGCATTCTGGTGCTCTGCATAATGTTCTGCTTTTGGTTTTTTTCTTATATCTAAAAACGATATTTGTTTCCTGTATCTCTCATAAATACTATCGGCATACAAAACCAAATATGTAGATCCTGCAATTGTAATAATGCCAACCAATGTAACAAGTGATGCAACAGACTGATCAAGATGTCCAAGTGACAGACCCAAAGCAATAAGAATAAGTGAGAATTCACTTATTTGCGCTACAGTGAGACCTGCCATAAAAGAAGTTTTTGGTCTATATCCTAAAACATTCATAATCACATAAACAATGATCGGCTTACCAATAAGTACAAAAATAGACAAAATTATTGCGGGTATAATTAAAGTCATAAATTCACTTAACACCATCTGAGCACCAAGAAGTATAAAAAATAAAATAATGAAAAAGTCTCGAAGCGGCTTCATTCTAGAACCTATTTCGTATGAAAATGGAGATACGGCCAAGGTGACACCGGCTATCAATGCACCTATTTCTATAGAAAATCCCATTATGTAAAACAAAGAAGATAACCCAAGTCCCCATGCGAGAGAAAATATAAACAAAACCTCCTGATTCCCGGCAATATAATTTGAAAGTTTTGGTAAAACATATTTACTTATGTAATATAAGATGAGTACAATGATAATTCCATTGGCCATCAATGAAACTATTTGGGTACTGACCACACTAGTTAAATTACTCCCGCTTGTAGCACCAAATACAGTGATGGCTAAAAGTATAAATGTTGCCAACAAATCTTGTACCAATAAAACACCGATTGCAATCTTTCCATATAATTTACCCGTGTCCCCTCTGTCAGTTAAAAGTTTCAAAACTATAATCGTACTACTGAAAGTTATTGCTATTGCAGTATATAAAGAAGGAATCATATCGAAACCAAATGCTACCATCAAAAAATATCCTAAAATAGATGTAACAACGACTTGAATAAGTCCTGTAATAAAAGATGTTTTACCCACTTCCCGTACAATTTCTGGATTTAAACTGAGACCTACAATAAACAAAAGTATCGAAATTCCTATCTTTGAAAATAATTCAATTTCATCTTCTGAATGTAAAATATTTAAAGCATAAGGTCCCACCAAAATACCTGTGGCTATGTAACCCACAATAAGAGGTTGTCTGAGTGATTTCATTATCAGAGCGATAAATGTTGCAAGAACAACTATAACTGAAAGTTCTACATAAAGAGGCATATGTAGAATTATATATTATTTTTATTATTTTATACAGTAATTGTGTGTGGTATTTTATTAGCCGCGCCCTTTGGGCGCGGCTAATTATTTATTCGTTCACCACTTGCTTGGATTCTTTTTCAAGAGCACCCACTGTATATCTATTACTTGGTGACCAAAGCATCCACGAAGTTAAACCACTATCATAAGTTGCTTTAATTTGAGCCTTAACTTCTGCAATATCGTAATTGCCTCCATAATCAAAATCTTGTATCCATGGGCGCATTTTTTGTGCATCAAAAGATTCTTTTGTATACAACTTTGGAGTTGTGGACGCTATGTATTCTCCATCAAAAGTTTCAATGACCGTACTTGTCGCCACGGTTCTTTTAACCGCAGCCGTCATTACAAATTTAATTAATTCATAAGGAACTTTGTTCGGATCTTTCCATCCATTAAAATTTGGCGGGTAGTGAGACGGATAAACCATCGGAGCAATATAATCAAAATACGGCAAAGCGCGTTCGAGCACCTGTCCAATATTCAAGTCGTCAGTATTAGTAGTCACCATTCCAAAAAGATCAGCAGAAATTACAATTCCTTTTGGCTTTAATTTATCGTGAAAATATTTAAAAACATCTTCCATTACAGTCGCCTTGTTCTTACCTTCTGAATATGGGAAATAAATATCTTTCATATTACCGTCTGATGGAAAACGAATGTAGTCAAAATTTATTTCATCAAATCCAGCATCGTATGAATCTTCTGCGAGCTTCACTAAATGATCTAATGCAACGGTTGAGCCAGGGTCAAGATAATTAATTCCCTTTTTATCTTTCCATAATTTTGTTTTGTCACTTGCCAGTTTAACAGCTTCATTAGGATAAAGTTTGGCATAATACGGGTCTTGAAAAGCGGTGATTCGAGCCATTACATATATATCTCGATCATGGAGATCTTTTATAAATTCTTTCATATCAGTGGCACTACAACTGTCTGATAAATAATCAGCCCAAGATTCATTCGGAACAAAAGAAATTTTACCACTATAGTCCTTCACATCGATTATAATTGCATTGAGTTCTGTTTCGTCTATAAGCTTGGCAAGACCTTCGCGTAAATTTGGACTTCCTGCATAACAGGCAGACATGTAAACTGCCTTTAAGGGTTTTGGCGTGGCAATATGTAAAACCTCTTCCTTAACAGGAACTTTCTCATCATCACTATTGAGGCCCAAAACATCTTCTGATTCCCCAATAACAAAACTTTTAGAAGAAAAAAATGGTAATACTAAATATACTAAAGCAAAGAGAAATATAAAAAAGACAATTCCTATTTTGACATACCTACTCATTAGCAATGTGGTTAGATGGAGGATTATTATTTTCAGCACTTTCCACATTTAAAACTTCATCTTTAGGTTTATTAAATGACCCTTCTCTAGGTTTACTCTCTGCATAAGAATCATGACGCTTGTATCGGTGTTGTTTTTTCATTATTTCCTGATGAATTGACTTCATAGCAAAAAATAATATGACTCCTCCAGCTATAACACTGAATCCATATTTGAATCCTCTAGTAAATCCTGTAAAAGGAATAATGACCAGAAGCAGTCCGATAATTGTGTGTAAGCGATTTATTTTCATCCCGTTTAGAAAAAATTAAGTAGTCGATAATGATTATGTAATACCTGCTTCATCGTAGTAATGTATAGTTCTTTTGTACAAACTACTTAGGTTTTTCTAACGGGATTCATATCCGCTAAAAACATGCAGTAGTCCAAATATTATACCACGCTCTACTTATCATAAACAATGACCACAAACTCACCGCGTAATTTATCAGCATTTTTTGTAAAGTATTCCAACACCTCACTTGGAGTACCAAAAATATATTGTTCAAATATTTTGGTTATTTCTTTGGCTACCATAACTTGTTTGGTTGGAGCAAATTTGATTAATGATTCTAGAGATTTCAGAAGGCGATGCGGTGATTCATAAAAAACATACGGTCTCTGACTTCCTCCAATTTCTTTAAATAAAGTTTCTCTACCTTTTTTATGCGGTAAGAATCCAAGAAATGTGAATTCCCCTCCGACAATTCCACTTACAGCAAATGCCGCCGTCAGAGCTGATGGCCCCGGCAAACTCTCGATTTTCAAATCAGGCAATTCTTCCCGAACTTTTTTGATTAGTAAAGATCCAGGATCAGAGATAGCTGGAGTTCCTGCGTCTGACACCAGAGCAATATTCCGACCATCTGCGAGCATCGCAATAATAGAATCTATTTTTGAAAGTTTGCTTTGAGCATGGTAGCTCTGCGTCATTGTTTTGATATCGTAATGATTCAAGAGCTTACGAGTCTCGCGAGTATCTTCACACAATACCAAATCGCACTCTTTGAGAGTTCTGATTGCTCGAAGAGTTATGTCTTCAAGGTTGCCTATTGGAGTTGCGATGATGTAGAGAGACATTTTATTTAAGTTTCAATTATTCAATTTAACAATCGTCAAATAAATTAATTATTTAACTTCAAAGACAACTCTGTTACTGGAAACACCCCATGGTGATGTATAAATTTTATATGTGCCTGGTGTAATTGTCATATACTCTGTACAAGATTTACCCGAATAAGTATTTACTTGCTTACAGAGTTTTTGGTCTATACGAACAGTAATCTGATTATTTTGTGGCTGTACTGAACTATAGGAAGGCAAATAGGCCTTCTCTCCACTAACACTTTCAATCCACGCATCAAGATCACCCTCAAATCCTGCCAGATTTGTACCCTTCAAAGTAACAATGGTACCAATAGATCCTGATAGTGGTGTAATACTTTCAATATTAGGATGACTTGAATTTGTTGTAGCAGTAAATTTGAAAGTTGAAACAACATTATCAAACTCTTCATCAGAAATATTGTTAGGAAAAAGAAGATAAGTAAAATCTTCACGCTCAACAATATACTTTTTTGTTATCTGGGAAGATTCTTTAAGTTTATCCTTTTCAAAAAAAACCTGAATATTAATACCGTAATAATCACCCTCGCCACGATATCCCAAAATAACCCCTCCTCTGCCATCAATTGTTGGGCGCCAAGTCTGGAAAAGACCCCACTTACTTGGATGCTTTAATTCAAACCCATATTCATCATTTTTATATGTTTTCCAGTTTAAAGTATCAGATGATACTAAAGTATTACTCTTAAGAATAATTGGAAATTCATATGGAACAGATGGTGCTATTCCGGATGCATTTTCTGCTGTGAATATAATTTTCATTGGTGTCCCGGAAGGTAGCCCTATACCACTATTACTGAAATTTAGATCCATAAGAAATTCGTGCAATTTAGGAAGATTGTTCTCGATCCTTACTGGCACCGATTCCCCCACAGATTTCCACCCTTGATTATTGTAATTAAAATACAATTGAGCAGTGCCCGCCTGTCCTTCAAACATTTTCCAAGCACAACCTTTCTTCGAATTATGGATTACACCTTGGATCACTAGAGGAAAACTAACTTGAGAATTCGGTGGTATTGAACCCACTTTAATATCACAATCACCGCCTTCTGTTTGTGATAAAGAATTTTCATTATCCTCAAGCCTGTAATCACCTTCAGAAGAAATCTCCAAATCCTCTTCTTTTATCTCGGTTTTATTAATAACCTTGTATGTTCCAAATCCTAAAATTCCTAAAGCCACGATGACGACTACGATAATCCCTGCAAATCCTTTTTTATAATTTTTCATATTGATTGGTTATTAATTAATATTATTTTTGATTCCAAGTATTCACACTCTTAATTATTACATCTTTCGCTCTAGGAGTTAAATTCTCAAAACCTTCACGCTCTACAAATTCCACAATCTGTTTTGGAGCTGACATGGGTATAGCAATTTTTACAATAAATTCAGCATGTCCTTCAACAAGACTTCTGTCGAGATCCTGAATATTTCCAAATGTAACTATTTCTCCCGAATCAGTTTTAACATACCCTCGAACTCCCCCACATACACAATTTTCATCATTGAGCATATGAGCACCAGCATTAACTCCGAGAGATTCTTTTGCCAGGACATCCAACATTTCTGAATCCATTTTTTGTAAATTCCTTTGAGTGATTGATTCATTGCTCTCATTTAATTCAATGTGAGACGAACCATCTATAACTTCGCGATTTGGATTTTTCCATTCTATCTGCATATATTATTTTATAAATTTAATCGTTCGGATGAGCGAATGTCTTTTTAGCATCTGTCACTAATTCATGAATCACTTTTCTAACCATTTCTGGGTCAGTAGCGTTGACTAAATAAAATTCGTTTTTTGATCCTGCTGTCTGGAGAGTAATAGTTCCAAATTTTAAAGTAATAGATAAAATACCATGAATCTCTGTTGTAATATCTTCTATGTCTTCTAAACGCACAGTAGAAACATCGCGAGAAAAAAGCCCAATGTGATCTATATCAATAACTCTGCGATTTGTAATTACCCAAACATCCAGATAATAATCAGTCCATTCGACAAAAAATAAAATCCATAATACAGCAAGCCATGCGGTATATAAAAATCCTACCCCAGATAAATAACCCGTAACACCTTCAGAAGAAATCAATGCACTGAAAACCAAGAGAAGGAGGATTGGAAATATTGCTAGAGAAACCATACCAGCCCCCCAGGTAAATATCCTCCACCAATGTTTTCTAACTTTTGTAACAATATACTCACCGTCTTCTAACTCAATCATAAATTATATATTTAATGTAAAAATAAATGATAAGAAAAAAAGAAAAATTAGGACAGATACGTATAGTATTTGCATAAATTTAAATGCCGTAGTATTAACCGCCGCGTACTTAATCCAATGATATATGAGAGCCCAAGATACACCAGAAGCCACAAGCCAAAAAACCAAAAATACAATCCAGATGTATTTGGTAAATAAATTCTCCCCTGAGGAAAGTGGGTCGAGCATGGAATAAATGATAACATAAGTATGATGTGTAGGAAAATTAAAGTTGAGATTTTAACGATTTTCTGGTATTGTGTCCTGATGCAAATGCGCGCATAGCTCAGCTGGTGGAGTGAGGTTGGGATGGGACCCAACCGCAAGGCCGGAGCGTGACGACGCGAGGTGGGGTCGCGAGTAAAGTCAGCAGACTTTAACTTGTGACTTCGACTGATAAGTTTGAATTCTGTTTATATAAATGTTTGAAAATATATGCGCGCATAGCTCAGCTGGTAGAGCATTCGACTGATACTCGAAAGGTCCTAGGTTCGAACCCTAGTGCGCGCACAAAATACAAAAACCTCACAAACATATTTTGTGAGGTTTTTGTATTTTGTGCGCGCAAGTAAGCTCTGGGAGAGCTTACGTCTAGGGTTCGAAAACCTTTTGAGACTAAAATTGATTTTAAGAAAATTTTAGCCAAAAGGTGTACTGGTCATGTAATGATCGAAATCCCTAGTGCGAAAAATCTTTACTCCCCCAAAATAAAAAATCCCTCGGCACGAATGCTTTGGGACGGTGACTTTGGAAAGTCGGGTCAGGGGTGAATGACATTGACGACCAGACGGCCGTTGACAATATGCTCCTGGAGAAGCTGGTCGGCACGCTTGGTGGCGCAAATGAGAAGAAAGAGCAGGACGAATGGCAGTGCTACCAGGGTGAGAACTTTCATGGATTTAAGAGGATGTGGATTTGATTGACTATCCACCATCCTACTCCTAAAACTTTTTAAAGCCAGGAAGTTATCCACAGTAGTATTTATAAAAAATGCCCAATCAATGAATGATGGGCGCTTGCGTTCAAGCTTTTTTCCGGCAAACAATCATCTTGCCTTTATGTTCGGTTATTATCTCATCAACAGAGGATACCTCACTCAGTGCCAAGAAATTGCTGGGCTGGAAGGTTCTGGTTTGAAAGTACACCCTCTCGGTCCTAAGACCTTTACACTCCCTTAAGTTCAAATCTTCCTTTTCAGGATCTGCAGTCAGACGCCATTCGAACCCGTGTTTTATGATGAGTTCCAAGAAAGTGTGTGCATTAATAACGTAGAGAGAACATGATGTTTTCATGATTATTTGGTAGTCCTAGCTGAAGAATATAGTTTTTCAAAGCATTGTCAAATAGCAAAAGCACCGCCCCAAAGGGCGGTGCTTTTTTACCCAGCACCAAATTTTTATTTAAAAAATTTGGTGCTGGGTTTAGCATTCTCTATTCTGTTCCGTTCTATTTTTGGTCTTTGCCAAATGTCATTTAATTTACTTGTTAAAAAAGTCCTCAAAACCCTTGAGAAAAGGCATCACAAAAAATGTGATGATCGGCCTTTGTCTCTAATTAAAGAGACCATTCAATTTGAAATA